>NZ_JAAGPM010000144.1:0-19499 GCF_017104865.1 Burkholderia sp. Ac-20349 | reverse complement strand
CTTCCCGGCGCACGAACACGCGAAAGCCACGCATAGCCAGCGCGGCATCGCGGTCGCTGACGCCCGCGGGTTGCGCAACGACGGTGTCGCTGTGCGTCTTCGACTGCATGATGCGGACGGAAAGCCGTCGCAACGGTACGCGGCTGCACGGCCGGCGGCGCGAGCGCCGCGGGGCAGGGGCGAACGAGCGTGCCCGATGCCCAGCGGCAGCGCGCAGACGTCGCAGCGCAGCCGCGCTTCATTCCAGTACGCGGCGTCGCAAGCGCCGCAAATCACGGCGTGTGACAAATTGCCGCACAGTGCGCAGCGATTGGGTAGCGCGACCGTGGCGACGCGCGCTGCCAGCGTGCAAACCTGCGACAAAGCGACGCGCATCGTACGTCGGGCGGAACTGCGGATCATCGCAACACTCCTGACACCCCGCCTCAATGAAGCCTGCGGGGCGAGCGAGTATACTTCGGGCTCTTCGCCAGTGTGCCCGACATGTCCCCAGCTTCGACTTCAACCGGCCGTCCGGCCAATGACGCAAGGCGCCTGCGGCGGATTTTCGACCGCCGTGCCGCCACGTTCGATGCGGTCGCGTTCCTGCCGCGCGAGATCGCGCAGCGCATGAACGAGCGCCTCGAATACATCAAGGTGAGCCCTGCAGCCGTGCTGGACGCGGGCTGCGGCCCCGGCGACGACCTGCCGGCGCTGCGCGCGCGCTTTCCGGAGGCGCCCGTATTCGGCGTCGATCTGTCCGGCGCGATGCTCGCGCGAGCGGGGCAGCGCGAGGTCGAGCAGACGAGCTGGCGCCGCTGGCTGCCGGCCTCGCTCGGCCGTGCACTGGGCCAGCGCGGCCCGCGCGTCGCGCAGGCCGATTTCGCCGCGCTGCCGTTCCCCGGCGGCGCGTTCGACCTGATCTGGTCGAATCTCGCCCTCCACTGGCATTCGCGCCCGGACGCGGTGCTGCCCGAATGGCAGCGCGTGCTGCGCGTCAACGGGCTGCTGATGTTCAGCACGCTCGGCCCCGATACCCTGCGCGAACTGCGCGCGGCCTGCGCGGACGCCGAAGCGGCGCTCGGCATGACGCCGCCCGCCGCGCGCGTGATCGATTTCGTCGACATGCACGACCTCGGCGACATGCTCGTCGAGAGCGGCTTCGAGATTCCCGTGATGGATCAGGAAGTGCTGACCGTCACCTACAAAACCCCCGATTCCCTGCTGGCCGACGTGCGCGGCTGGGGCGCCTATCCGTTCGACCGCGAGGCGCCGCAGCGCGCGACGCGGCGCTTTCGCGCGGCGCTCGGCGACGCGCTGGAGGCCCGCCGGCGCGTGGACGGCACGATTCCGCTGACGTTCGAAGTGATCTACGGCCACGCCTGGAAGGCCGTGCCGCGCACGACCGCCGAAGGGCACGGGATCGTGCGCATCGAAGACATCGGAAAGGGGCGTCCGAAGAATCGGTAAAGCGGTAAAGAGGGGTTTTGTTATGTCTGAAATTAGCAGCGCAAAGCGGGGTCGAATTGGCGCCTAAAATGGCCGAAAAGCTTGTCGCGCTTGGCTCGCGGGCCGATAGTCGCTTGCTTGTGGATGCCATTGAACCCGCCTATAATGCGTCAGCTTGTCGTCCCGGGGTCCCCGCAATACGGGGCGACGAGTCCGATGCAGGCATGCATCGCATGCCATTCGCGTGAGGCGGCGATGGAAGCAGCGAGGGTTTTGGCGGAGACGACGAACGGCGAGCCGGTCCTCGAAGACTGGCTCATGAAACGCAATTGTTCGGCGTCGCCGCGCCAGTTCGTGCTGTTTTACGCGTCGCTCGCGGGCTTCTCGCTGGTGATCGCGACATTGCTGATGTGGCGGGGGGCTTGGCTCGTCATGCCCTTCACCGGAATCGAGTTGCTGGCTGTGGGTGTCGCATTTGCGATTTATGCTCGCCATGCGGTCGATTACGAACGCATCAGGCTGTATCCGCACCGGCTCGTGATCGAGCGGATGGATGCGGAGCGGCTCACGCAGATCGAATTCAACCCGCGCTGGGTGCGGGTCGAGCCGGGTGCGACGCCACGCGATCCGATTCGGCTGGTATCGCGCGGGCAGACCGTCGTAATCGGGCAGCATCTCGCGCAGTACAAGCGCGCGCAGTTCGCCGACGAACTGCGCGTGTCGCTCAGGCGCTGCGGCTGACGAGGCGCGGGCACCGGCGGATATGGCCGGCGGCTTGCGACGGGGGAGGGTTTGAATGGAAATTTTGGGTAAGGATGCTATGAAAACAATCAAGCGAGCCCTCACGGGCGTGCTGGCATGCAGCGGATTGCTCTTTGCCGGTGCCGCCCTGGCGGTCGGTGATAGCCCGGGCGGCCCCCGCGTCAACGAGATCAACTTTCAGCCGCCTGTCACGAAGATCGCCGAGGAGCTCTACGATCTCCACACGATGATGCTGATCCTGTGTACGGTGATCTTCGTCGGCGTGTTCGGCGTGATGTTCTATTCGATCTTCGCGCACCGCAAATCCAAGGGCCACAAGGCCGCCAATTTCCATGAAAGCACGACCGTCGAGATCATCTGGACGATCGTGCCGTTCGTCATCGTCGTGCTGATGGCGCTGCCGGCGACGAAGGCCGTCGTCGCGATGAAGGACACGACGAACGCCGATCTCACGATCAAGGTCACCGGCTACCAGTGGAAGTGGGGCTACGACTACGTGAAGGGCCCGGGCGAGGGCATCGGCTTCCTGTCGACGCTCAGCACCCCGCGTGACGAAGTGATGGGCAAGAAGCCGATCACCGACACCTACCTGCAGGAAGTCGACAACCCGCTCGTCGTGCCGGTCAACAAGAAGATCCGCATCATCACGACCGCGAACGACGTCGTCCACTCGTGGTACGTGCCCGCGTTCGGCGTGAAGCAGGATGCGATCCCCGGCTTCGTGCGCGACACGTGGTTCAAGGCCGACAAGGTCGGTACGTTCCGCGGTTTCTGTACCGAGCTGTGCGGCAAGGAACACGCGTACATGCCGGTCGTCGTCGAAGTCCTGTCGGAAGACGACTACGCGAAGTGGGTCACCGCGCAGAAGGCCAAGCTGGCCAGCGCCGCAGTCGATCCGAACAAGGTCTACACGATGGCTGAACTCGTCGCGCACGGCGAGGACGTCTACAAGGCGAACTGCGCAGCCTGCCACCAGGTGAACGGCAAGGGTCTCGGCGCATTCCCGGCAATGGACGGCAGCGCGATCGTGAACGGCCCGATCGCCGGCCACGTCGAGCGCGTGCTGCACGGCAAGGGCGCGATGCCGTCGTGGGCGTCGCTGTCGGATCTCGACATCGCATCGGTCATCACGTACGAACGCAACTCGTGGGGCAACCACAAGAACGACCTGCTGCAGCCGAAGCAAGTGGCCGACGCGCGTAACGGCAAGATGCCGGAAGACGCGGCGGGCGCAGCGGCAGCCGCACCGGCCGAAGCAGCTTCGGCGCCGGCGCAAGCCGCGTCGGGCGCAGAGCAGCCGGCCGCAGCGGCCTCGGCCGCCCTGTCGACGATCTACTTCGAGACGGGCAAGAGCGTGCTGCCGGCCGACGCGAAAGCGGCGATCGCCACCGCGGCCGACTATGCGAAGGCACATCCGGACGCGAAGCTCGCGCTGTCGGGCTTTACCGACAAGTCGGGCTCGGCCGACGCGAACGCCGAACTGGCGAAGCATCGCGCACAAGCCGTGCGCGACGCGCTGAAGGCAGCAGGCGTGGCGGAAGACCACATTATTCTCAAAAAGCCGGAAACGATCACGGGCGGGGCGGACGCGAAGGAAGCCCGGCGTGTCGAGATCGGCCCGGCGGCTTGACGTGTCGCTGAGTTAGTCGACGTATTCGCATTAGGAGATTCTCATGTCTAGCATCGGGCACGACGTAGCCGCGGACCACGCGCACGACGACCACGCGCACGAAATGCCGCACGGCTGGCGGCGCTGGCTGTTCGCCACCAACCACAAGGACATCGGTACGCTGTACCTGTTGTTCTCGTTCATCATGTTCCTGTCGGGCGGCGTGATGGCGCTCGCCATCCGGGCCGAGCTGTTCGAGCCGGGCCTGCAGATCATGCGTCCGGAGTTCTTCAACGAACTCACGACGATGCACGGCCTGATCATGGTGTTCGGCGCGATCATGCCGGCGTTCGTCGGCTTCGCGAACTGGATGATTCCGCTGCAGATCGGCGCGTCCGACATGGCGTTCGCGCGGATGAACAACTTCAGCTTCTGGCTGCTGCCGGTCGCGGCCGTGCTGCTGGTCGGTTCGTTCTTCGCGCCGGGTGGCGCGACGGCCGCCGGCTGGACGCTCTACGCGCCGCTGTCGACGCAGATGGGCCCGGGCATGGACTTCGCGATCTTCGCGGTGCACATCATGGGCGCGTCGTCGATCATGGGCGGGATCAACATCGTCGTGACGATCCTGAACATGCGCGCACCGGGCATGACGCTGATGAAGATGCCGATGTTCGCATGGACGTGGCTGATCACGGCCTACCTGCTGATCGCGGTGATGCCGGTTCTGGCAGGCGCGATCACGATGGTGCTGTTCGACCGCCACTTCGGCACGTCGTTCTTCAACGCGGCAGGCGGCGGCGATCCGGTGATGTACCAGCACATCTTCTGGTTCTTCGGCCACCCCGAGGTGTACATCATGATTCTGCCGGCGTTCGGGATCGTGTCGCAGGTGATCCCGGCGTTCGCACGCAAGACGCTGTTCGGCTATAGCTCGATGGTGTACGCGACGGCTTCGATCGCGATCCTGTCGTTCATGGTCTGGGCGCACCACATGTTCGCAACGGGCATGCCGGTCACCGGCCAGCTGTTCTTCATGTACGCGACGATGCTGATCGCGGTGCCGACGGGCGTGAAGGTGTTCAACTGGCTCGCGACGATGTGGCGCGGCTCGATGACGTTCGAAACCCCGATGCTGTTCGCGATCGGCTTCCTGTTCGTGTTCACGTTCGGCGGTCTGACGGGCCTGATGCTCGCGATGGCGCCGCTCGACATCCAGTATCACGGTACCTACTTCGTGGTGGCGCACTTCCACTACGTGCTGGTGGCCGGCTCATTGTTCGCGCTGTTCTCGGGCTGGTACTACTGGGCGCCGAAGTGGACGGGCTGGATGTACAACGAGACGCGCGGCAAGATCCACTTCTGGGCGTCGATGATCTTCTTCAACCTGACGTTCTTCCCGATGCACTTCGTCGGTCTCGCAGGCATGCCGCGTCGCTATGCGGACTACCCGGCGCAGTTCACGGACTTCAACCAGGTGGCGACGATCGGTGCATTCGGCTTCGGCCTCGCACAGGTGTACTTCCTGTTCGCAGTCGCGCTGCCGGCCTACCGTGGCGGCGGCGAGCTGGAAAAGGCGTCGGACAAGCCGTGGGATGGCGCGACGGGCCTCGAGTGGACGGTGCCGAGCCCGGCTCCCTTCCACACGTTCGAGCAACCGCCGCACGTCGAATAAGTTTCACCGTGCGCTCCGCCGCTGCCTGCCGTTGCAGGCAGGCGCGGCGGGCGCCGAACCGAAGTGTCAGATGAACCGGAATCCACAAGAAAGACGAACGCCCGAGCAGATTCGCGCGGGTAACAAGCGGCTCGGCCTCATCCTGCTCGTCATCGCCGCCGTCTTTTTTATGGGTGTCGTGATCAAGCAGTGGTGGCTGTCCACACACTGATGCAGTAACGGACGCAGTAGCGAGGAAGTTGTCGTATGTCGAAGCCGGAAGAGGGCGCCGTCGATCGCGCGTTCAATCGTTCGATGCTGGTGAAGCTCTTCGTCGTGGCCGGGCTGATGTTCGGTTTCGGCTTCGCGCTGATCCCGATGTACCGGGCGATCTGCCAGATCACCGGCATCAACAACCTGGTGCAGCGCGATGTCAGCGAGCGCGAGGTGAAGAACTCGCAGGTCGATTACAGCCGCACGGTGTCGGTCGAGTTCGATGCGAACGCGCGCGGCCCGCTCGGATTCAAGCCGGAGCACAACAGTCTCGACGTGCATCCGGGCGAGCTGACGACGATCGTGTACGACGTGACGAACGGGCAGGGCAGGCCGGTCGTTGCCCAGGCGATTCCGAGCTACGCGCCGAAACAGGCGACGGAGTTCTTCAAGAAGATCGAGTGCTTTTGCTTTACGCAGCAGACGCTGGCCGCGAACGAGTCGCGCAAGATGCCGGTGGTGTTCGTGATCGATCCGAAACTGCCGAAGGACGTGAAGACGATCACGCTGTCGTACACGTTCTTCGAGCTGAATACGCCGGCCACGCCGGCGCCGGCGCCGGGCAAGACCGCGGCGCAGGGCGCGGCGAAGCCGGACGCATGACGACGGAGGCGGGGCGATGACGGAGAAGCGGGGCGGGACGTTCGGCCAGGCGCTGAAAGCGGTGCTGTGGTCGTTCTTCGGGGTGCGCAAGCGGCGCGACCTGGAGGCCGACGCGACGCAGCTGAATCCGCTGCACGTGCTGATCGTCGCGTTGTTGGCGGCCGGTGTGTTCATCGGCGTGCTGATCCTGATCGTGCGTGCCGTCGTGGGCTGAAGCCCGCGGCCACGAAAGAATGCAGTGCGCGGCGCCACGGTGCCGCGTGCAGGAAGGAGCGGTGGTGGTCACGCCGCGCAAGAAATAAAGCCGGAGCGGTTTCCGGTACACAAATTGGACTGAAGTGGAGAATCAAGCATGAGCGGTCAAAACCAGACCCCGTACTATTTCGTGCCGCATCCGTCGCAGCATCCGATCAGCGCGGCCATCGGCCTGCTGGTCATGCTCGGATCGACAGCGCTGTGGATCAACGGTCACGACTGGGCGCCGTTTACGGCGCTGCTCGGCCTGCTTTGGTTGCTCTTTACGCTGTATCACTGGTTCGGCGACGCAATCGCCGAATCGGAGGGCGGTCACTACGGCAAGAACGTCGACAAGTCGTACCGCTGGAGCATGAGCTGGTTCATCTTCTCGGAAGTCATGTTCTTCGGCGCATTCTTCGGCGCGCTGTTCTATGCACGTGAAATCGCGCTGCACCAGCTCGGCAGCCTCGACTACAAGCTGATCTGGCCGGATTTCTCCGCCGTGTGGCCGAACGAAGGCCCCGCCGCGCTCGCCGGTCACTTCAAGACGATGGGCCCGTGGCCGATCCCGACGCTGAACACGGCATTCCTGCTGTCGTCGGGCGTGACGCTGACGATCTCGCACCACGCGCTGCGTGACGATCATCGCAAGAAGGCGATCGCCTGGCTGGCCGCGACGCTCGCGTTCGGTATCTGCTTCCTGTTCCTGCAGGGCTTCGAGTACTACCACGCGTACAACGAACTGAACCTGACGCTGAACTCGGGTGTGTACGGTTCGACGTTCTTCCTGCTGACGGGCTTCCACGGTTTCCACGTGTTCCTCGGCGGCACGATGCTCGCGGTGGTGCTGGTGCGGATGATCCGCGGCCACTTCAAGCCCGATCACCACTTCGCATTCGAAGGCGCCGCGTGGTACTGGCACTTCGTCGACGTCGTCTGGCTCGGCCTGTACGTCGTCGTCTACTGGCTGTAAATGGAACAACGGCCCGCGCAGCAATGCGCGGGCCGTTTTCATTGGGGTCGGCCGGGCAGCCTGGCTGCCGGCCTTCACCACCCTGGCGCCGCCGCGACTCAGTCAGGCGGCGCTTTTGCTTGGTGGCGCGGCCGTGCGGCGAAATGTCACAGCGGCCGCGGCGGCAAACGGATCAACGCCCGATCGGCAGGCCGGTCGAATGGATCCAGCCCATCCCGTTCGCGATCAGGATGAGCAGGAACAGCGACACCGACAGCCCGACGCGGGTGGCGAGCGACCAGACCATGCGTTTCGTGTGGCCGCGGTCGTGCATCATGAAGTAGAGCGCCGAGCCCATGCTGGCAATGATGAGGACGAAGGCGATGGGAACGAGTATGTGCATGACACGAACCGGACGACGGCAATTCGAAAGGAAGAGGATAATTATCGCACTTCGCTTTCGGGCAGGTGCCGGGCGGGCCGCATGATGAAGATCCGCTGGCTGCCTGCACTGCTGATTCTCGTCGTCGTCGCGGTCACGATCCGTCTCGGTTTCTGGCAGCGCGACCGCGCGCACCAGAAGGAAGCGCTGCAGGCGAGCATCGAGCGCTACGAGCAGGCGGCGCCCGTCGACGTCGGCGCGCAGCCGATGCCGCTCGCGTCGATCGAGTTCCATCGCGTGCGGGCCACGGGCCGTTTCCTGCCCGAGCAGGCCGTGTTCCTCGACAATCGGCCGTATAACGACCAGCCGGGTTTTTACGTCGTGATGCCGTTTAAACTCACGGGCGGCGGCGTCGTGCTCGTGAACCGCGGCTGGCTGCCGCGCAATATCTCCGATCGCACGACGATCGAGCCGTTCGCGACGCCCGCGGGCGTCGTCGAGGTCGTGGGCATCGCGCGCGCGGACGCGTCGCGTGCGTTCGAGCTCGGCGAAGGCGGGTCGGCGGCGCACCAGAAGATCCGGCAGAACCTGGACGTCGCCGCGTATGCGAAGGAAACGGGGCTGCCGCTGCAGCCGTTCGTGATCCAGCAGACGAGCGACGACGGCGACAAGCTCGTGCGCGACTGGCCGGCGGCGACGACCGGCGTCGAGCGCAATTACGGTTACATGTTTCAGTGGTGGGGCATGGCGGCGGCCGCGCTCGGTTTCGGCTTGTACGCGGCGCGACGCGCGGCGAAGAAGTCGTCCGACGCGTGAATGCGATGCCCGGACGCGGCGAGGACGCCGCGGGTTCGTTTCGAGAGGTCTGATTTGTCCATGCAATCTTCCCGTCAGGGTCCGGCCGCTGCGCCGATCTCGCCGGCGGCCCGCAAGCGCGGCCGCTGGATGCTCGTGCTGCTGGGTCTCGTGTGCGCCGCACCGATGATCGCGTCGTACTTCACCTATTACGTGATCAAGCCGAAGGGCGGCTCGACCAACTACGGCACGCTGATCGAGCCGCAGCGCCCGATCCCCGCGGATCTGCAGGTGACCGACGAAACCGGCAAGACGGTGCCGCTGTCGTCGCTGCGCGGCGTGTGGCTGTTCGTGATGACCGACAGCAGCGCGTGCGACAAGGCATGCGCGGAGAAACTCTATTTCATGCGCCAGATTCGCGTCACGCAGGCAGGCGAGCGGCACCGGATCACGATGGTGTGGCTGCGCAGCGATACAGGCGCGACGCCGCAGAAGGTGCTGGATGCGTACCCGGATACGCGCCGGCTCGTCGCCGACCCGGCCGCAGTGGCCGCGTGGCTGCCGGCCGACGCGGGCACGAAGGACAGCGACCACATCTACATGGTCGACCCGAACGGCAACCTGATGATGCGCTTCCCGAAGGATCCGAACCCCAGCAAGATCAAGGCGGACGTGACGAAGCTGCTGAAGTGGTCGAGCATCGGCTAAGGCAATACGAGAGGCAATGAACCGATGTCGTATCTACTGCAACTCGGCCTGATCGGCTTCTGCATCGCGCTGCTGCCGCTGTCGTACGTGTGGGTGAAGGCCGACGACAACAAGTTTCGCAAGCTGGTGTGGATCACCACCTTCCTGACGCTCGATCTGGTGATGTTCGGCGGCTTCACGCGGCTGACCGATTCGGGGCTCGGCTGCCCGGACTGGCCCGGCTGCTACGGCACGTCGTCGCCGTTCATCGCGCACGCCGCGATCACGGCCGCGCACCAGGCGATGCCGACGGGCCCCGTCAGCATGTCGAAGGCGTGGATCGAGATGATCCACCGCTATTTCGCGATGGCGATCGGCGTGCTGATCATCGCGCAGGTCGTGATCGCGTGGACCGCGCGGCTGCGCCGCCGTCCGCTGCACGTGTCGCCGTGGTGGCCGACGAGCCTGCTGCTGCTGATCCTCGTGCAGGGCGCGTTCGGCGCGTGGACGGTCACGATGAAGCTGCAGCCGGTGATCGTCACGATCCACCTGCTGCTCGGCCTCACGCTGCTCGGCACGCTCGGCTGGCTCGCGGCGCGGCAGACGCCGCTGCCGTCGCATGACCCCGAAGCCGGCCGCTATCGCGCGGCCGCGCTCGCGGCGCTCGTGCTGCTGGTCGTGCAGATCGCGCTCGGCGGCTGGGTGAGCACCAACTACGCGGTGCTCGCGTGCACCGACTTCCCGACCTGCAACGGCCAGTGGATCCCGCCGATGGACTTCCAGCACGGCTTCCACCTGTGGCGCGCGCTCGGGATGACGAAGGACGGCGAGGCGATCACGCAGGACGCGCTGGTCGCGATCCACTGGACGCACCGCACGTTCGCGTTCGTCGTGGTCGCGTACCTGGTCGCGTTCGCGCTGAAGATGCGCCGCTTCGAGTCGCTGCGGCGGCCCGCGAACGGCGTGCTGCTGGTCGTCCTGCTGCAGTTCGTGACGGGCCTGACCAACATCGTGCTGCAGTGGCCGCTGCCGGTCGCCGTCGCGCACAACGGCGGGGCCGCGATCCTGCTGCTGCTCGTCGTCATGTTAAACTTTCGCATCCTTTCAAACCGCCCCGGCCGTGTCGCGCAGCCTGCGCCCGACGCCGCCCCGGCGTGACCGCCCCCATGCAAAGCACCCTCTCCCAATCGCCCGGTAGCCGGTTTTCGCAGTACATGGCATTGACGAAGCCGCGTGTCACGCAGCTCGCGGTGTTCTGCGCGGTGATCGGCATGTTCCTCGCGACGCCGGGCATGGTGCCGTGGCATGTGTTGATCGGCGGCACGGTCGGCATCTGGCTGCTGGCCGGCGCCGCGTTCGCGATCAACTGCCTCGTCGAACAGAAGATCGACGCGATGATGCGCCGTACCGCGTGGCGCCCGTCCGCGCGCGGCGAGATCACGACGCCGCAGATCCTGATCTTCTCGGCTGTGCTCGGCAGCGTCGGCGCATGGACGCTCTATACGTTCACGAACCCGCTGACGATGTGGCTGACGATCGCCACCTTCGTCGGCTACGCAGTGATCTACACGCTGCTGCTCAAGCCGATGACGCCGCAGAACATCGTGATCGGCGGCGCGTCGGGCGCGATGCCGCCGGCGCTCGGCTGGGCCGCGGTCACCGGCGCGGTGCCGGGCGACGCGTGGATCCTCGTGCTGATCATCTTCGTGTGGACGCCGCCGCATTTCTGGGTGCTCGCACTTTATCGCCGCAAGGATTACGAGAACGCGGGGCTGCCGATGCTGCCCGTCACGCACGGCGAGAAGTTCACGCGGCTGCACATCCTGCTGTACACGGTGATCCTGTTCGCGGTCACGCTGATGCCCTTCATCTCCGGGATGAGCGGGGCCGTCTACCTGACGAGCGCGGTGCTGCTCGGCGCGGTGTTCCTCGCGTATGCGTGGAAGATCCATCGCGATTATTCGGATGAACTCGCCCGCAAGGCCTTCCGCTACTCGATCGTCTACCTGTCGCTGCTGTTCGCCGCGCTGCTCGTCGATCACTATGCACGCCCGCTGCTCGGCGTGTAACCGCACGGTTTGAACGCAATGCTCCAATCACGGTTCGGGCGCCGCGCGCGCCAAGGCTGGATGCTCGCGTGTGCATTCACGGCAGCGCTGCTGCTTGCCGGATGCGACAACGCGCCGAAATTCCAGAATCTCGACATCACCGGCAACACGCAGTTCGGCAGCGACTTCTCGCTGCCCGATACGGCCGGCAAGGTGCGCACGCTGGCCGACTTCAAGGGCAAGGCGGTCGTGATGTTCTTCGGCTACACGCACTGCCCGGACGTGTGCCCGACGACGATGGCCGAGCTGTCCGAAGCGCTGAAGCAGCTGGGGCCGGATGCCGCGAAGCGCGTGCAGGTGCTGTTCGTCACCGTCGACCCGGAACGTGACACGCCGGCGCTGCTCGGCCAGTACGTGCCTGCGTTCGATCCGTCGTTCATCGGCCTGCGGCCGGCCGACGAAGCCGCACTGAAGAAGGTCACGAAGGATTTCCGCGTGTACTACGCGAAGGTGCCCGGCAAGACGCCCGGCAGCTACACGATGGACCACACCGCCGCGAGCTACGTGTTCGACCGCGACGGCAAGCTGCGCCTGTTCGTGCGCGACGGCCAGGGCCCCGGCCCGTGGGTCCACGACCTGAAGCTGCTGGTCGACTGACCGGCAGCCGCCGGGCGCCCGGCCCGGCGATCACGTGACGGCCGCCACGCGCCGTCACGCTTTTCCTCTTTCCTCGTTGTTTGCATGCGCCGCCCGTCAGGCGGCGTGTCGGCCTGCGCGCGCATCGCGCAGGCGTCGCGTTACGGCAGCGCGGGCACGTTGAAGCCGGATGCGGCGCGCGTGATCCGGAATTCCGTCACGCGATACGTGGCGATTCCTTCGATGACGAACGGATCCGTGTTCAGGATCGCGTCCAGCTCGTCGCGATCGATGCGGGCCGCGAGGATCACGCCGCCTTCGCGCGGCACCTTGGGCCCGGCCGCGATGAAGATACCCTTGTCGAACTGCGGCTGCAGAAAGGCGCGATGGCGTTCGAGCGCATCGTCGATGCGCTCGAGCGATGCGGTGTAGTGAATGTCGATGACGTACATGGATGGCCCCCGGAATGGTGCCGGCTCTTCGTGTGCCGGCTAGCCGGTCTTTTTAGCACAGCGGATGCGGGCTGTCGCGCCGGTGGTCGCGGTGCGGGGGGCGTGCCGATCGTCGGTTCGCGGCTGCTGCGCGTATTCAAGTTGTAAGCCTCGATGCCGTAAATAAAAGGGCAAGCGTTTGCGCGCGGCAGGCCGTTCGCGCGCAGCGTGCGCATCGACATCGACAAAGGCACGCAGATGAGCAGAATGAGTTTGAACCGCAAGCTGTGGCTCGCGCTTGCGCTGGTATGGATCGGTCTCCTGGGCGTCGGCGCATGGAGCGCGTACGAGACGCGCGCGACGATGCTCGCCGAACGCAAGGCAGGCATCGCGAATCTCGTCGACTCGGCGGCCGGCATCGTGAAGGCGTATCACGCACTCGCGCAGAGCGGCACGCTGCCCGAGGCCGACGCGAAGCGCGACGCGCTCGCGAGCCTCGCCGCGATGCGCTACGGCGATTCGGGCTACGTGTTCGTGATGGACTCGAAGCCGGTCGTGCTGATGCATCCGACGCTGCCGAAGCTGGTCGGCACGCAGGTCGGCGATTATCTCGACCCGGACGGCAAGCCGCTGTTCGTCACGATCCTGAACGCGGCGAAGGAAACCGGCAGCGGCTTCGCCGAATACCGCGGGCGCCTGCCGCACAGCGAGACCGCCGTGCCGAAGATCAGCTACGTCACGCGCTTCACGCCGTGGGACTGGAACATCTCGAGCGGCGTCTTCCTGAAGGACATCGACACCATCTACTACCGGACGCTGCTCGGCCACCTCGCGGTCGTGTTCGTGATCGGCTTCGTGATCAGCGCGGCGATGCTGGTGATCATCCGCAACGTGCGCAGCAGCCTCGGCGGCGAGCCCGACGAAGCGGCCGCGCTCGCGGCGCGCATCGCGCAGGGCGACCTGACGCAGCCGGTGCCGGTGCGCGCGGGCGACCGCACGAGCATGATGGCCGCGATGCACGACATGCAGGCGCGGCTGCAGGCGACGATCGGCGGGATTCGCCAGTCGGCCGGATCGATCGCGTCGGCGAGCCGCCAGATCTCGGCCGGCAACGACGACCTGTCGCAGCGCACCGAGGAGCAGGCCGCGTCGCTGGAAGAAACCGCCGCGAGCATGGAGCAGCTGACCGCGACGGTGAAGCAGAACGCCGACAACGCGCGGCAGGCGAGCGGGCTGGCGAACAGCGCATCGGAGATCGCGCGCACGGGGAGCGACGTCGTGAACCGCGTGATCGGCACGATGGGCCAGATCGACGACAGCTCGCGCAAGATCGCCGACATCATCGGCGTGATCGAGGGCATTGCGTTCCAGACCAACATCCTCGCGCTGAACGCGGCGGTCGAAGCCGCGCGCGCCGGCGAGCAGGGCCGGGGCTTCGCGGTGGTCGCGGGCGAAGTGCGCTCGCTCGCGCAGCGCAGCGCGACGGCGTCGAAGGAGATCCGCGAGCTGATCGTCGACTCGGTCGAGCGCGTGCGCAACGGGTCGACGCTGGTCGGCCAGGCCGGCACGACGATGGGCGAGATCCTGCAGGCCGTCGCGCGCGTGACCGACATCATGGGCGAGATCGCGGCCGCGTCCGAGGAGCAGGCGAGCGGCATCACGCAGGTCGGGCGCGCGGTCACGCAGATGGACCAGGTGACGCAGCAGAACGCGGCGCTCGTCGAGGAGGCCGCCGCCGCCGCCGCGTCGCTGCAGGAACAGGCCGCGCGGCTGCGCGACGCGGTCGGCGCGTTCCGGGTCGGCGGGCAGGTGGGCGAACCTGCATTCGATACGAAGGTGGCCGGTCAGGCGGCGGTGGCGTGACGCCCCCAGGCTGACGCGCGACTCGCGCAAACGCAACTAACGGCCGAGTCGCGCCACCTCCGCCAGCACCGCTGCGGTGCATACCCATATGAGCGGGATGTATTTCACTTCCCGCCGATCCTGTGACACCATTTGCCCCTTCCAGCGAGTCGGGGCATACCCGTATCGCGCCCCATTTCAGTCAAGCAAGAAAGCGAGAAACAGATGAAGCGTCGCAGTCTCCTGAAGGTATTTTCCGTGCTGGCCACCGGTGCAGCGCTGACGCTGTCGGCAGGTGCGCACGCCGAAGACAAGGTGATCAAGGTCGGCACGGTCGCCGGCCCGGATTCGGAAGTGTGGCAACTCGTGCAGAAGGTCGCGAAGGAGAAGGAAGGCCTGAACGTGAAGGTCGTCGAGTTCAACGACTACGTGCAGCCGAACGCGGCGCTCGACGCGGGCGACCTCGACGCGAACAGCTTCCAGCACCAGCCCTACCTCGACAGCCAGGTGAAGCAGCGCGGCTACAAGCTGGTCACCGCTGGCCTGACCTACATCTCGCCGATGGGCGTGTACTCGAAGAAGTTCAAGGCGCTGAAGGACCTGCCGCAAGGCGCGAAGGTCGCGGTGCCGAACGATCCGTCGAACGAGAACCGCGCGCTGCTGCTGCTGCAGACGCAGGGCCTGATCAAGCTGAAGGCGGGCGCAGGCACGGGCGGCAACAACGCGACGGTGCTCGACATCGCCGACAACCCGAAGAAGCTGAAGATCTCCGAACTCGACGCCGCGCAACTGCCGCGCGTGCTGTCGGACGTCGACGCAGCCGTGGTCAACACGAACTACGCGCTCGCCGCGAACCTGCAGCCGACCAAGGACGCAATCGCGCTCGAATCGCTGACGAGCCCGTACGCGAACGTGATCGCCGTGCGCGCGAAGGACAAGGATCAGCCGTGGGTGAAGAAGCTGGTCAAGGCGTACCAGTCGCCGGAAGTGAAGGAATTCATCAAGAAGCAGTTCAAGGGCTCGATGGTCGCGTCGTTCTGAACGCCGCACACCGGTCGTCCCGCTGAACGAAAAGGGCCTGCATCGCGCAGGCCCTTTTTTATGGGCGCGGCCGGCCGACGGCCACAGGGTGCATCGGGTTCAGCGCCGGCTCACATCTCGCCGCGCCGCGAGCAGATCGACATGATCTGCTGGATCGCATAGTTGTCGCGCACGCCCGGCAGCGATTGCACGACACACTCGTGAAAGCGCCGCTCGCGCGGCAGCAGCATCGCGTTGTTGCGATACAGCGCGTCGCAGGAGCGCTGGATCAGCTGGGCCGCCGCACCGTTGCGGCTTTCGCGCAGCGCATTGAGCATGCACTCGTCGTATTGCGCACTGCCGTCGGTCAGCGCGAACGCCGCACCTGGCAGCGCCAGCGCGACGGCCGCGAATGCGATGGCTCGGATCCCCCGTTTCATGTGCTCTCCGAAGGAGTGGACTGGGTCGGCCGACAGCATAACGTAAAGCCGCGAGCGCGGCTGACGCGTTGCGCCGGGCCGACGGGAGCCGCCGCCGGGCGGCCTTCGCGCGCGGGAGTGGCGCTCCGTCGGGCGCCGCGGACCGGCATCTTCGCGAAAGCGCGGAGTCAGGCGGTGGTCTGCGGAAATGGTATCCTCGTGCGTTCGCCGCTGCACGCCTTCCCGGGGCATGCGCGGGCCGGCCGCCACCGCGTTGCACGCGTGGCGGCGCCCGCATGACGGCGGCGGGAATCCATCATCCAGAACCGACACAATACGGGGGAGACACCCATGAAGCGTTTCAAGACTTTCGCGATCCGTTCGATCACGGCCGGCGTGGCCGCACTCGCGCTGGCAGGTGCCGCGCACGCACAGACCGTCAAGGTGCTGTCGATCGTCGACCACCCGGCACTCGACGCGATCCGCGACGGCGTGCGCGCCGAGCTGAAGGCGGAAGGCTACGGCGACGACAAGCTCAAGTGGGAATACCAGAGCGCGCAGGGCAACACGGGCACGGCTGCGCAGATCGCGCGCAAGTTCGTCGGCGACCAGCCCGACGTGATCGTCGCGATCGCGACGCCGGCCGCGCAGGCGGTGGTCGCGTCGACCAAGAGCGTGCCGGTCGTCTATTCGGGTGTGACCGATCCGGTCGCCGCGCAGCTCGTGAAGGGCTGGGGCCCGTCGGGCACCAACGTGACGGGCGTGTCCGACAAGCTGCCGCTCGATCGCCAGGTCGCGCTGATCAAGCGCGTCGTCCCGAATGCGAAGACGGTCGGCATGGTCTACAACCCGGGCGAGGCGAACTCGGTCGTGGTCGTGAAGGAGCTCAAGGAGATCCTCGCGAAGCAGGGGATGACGCTGAAGGAAGCGGCCGCGCCGCGTACCGTCGACATCGGCCCGGCCGCGAAGAGCCTGATCGGCAAGGTCGACGTGATCTACACGAACACCGACAACAACGTCGTGTCCGCGTACGAAGCGCTCGTGAAGGTCGCGAACGAAGCGAAGATCCCGCTCGTCGCCGGCGACACCGACAGCGTGAAGCGCGGCGGCATCGCGGCGCTCGGCATCAACTACGGCGACCTCGGCCGCCAGACGGGCAAGGTCGTCGCGCGCATCCTGAAGGGCGAGAAGCCGGGCGCGATCGCGTCGGAGACGAGCAGCAACCTCGAACTGTTCGCGAACACGGGCGCGGCCGCGAAGCAGGGCGTCACGCTGTCGCCGGATCTGCTCAAGGAAGCGAAGACGGTCATCAAGTAAGCCGCGGCCCGACCGCTGCGCTTGCGGGCCCGATCCGGGCCTGAACGACCTCGCCGGACGGGCGGCTCCCACCCGGGGCCGCCCGTTCGCTTCGCCCGGCCGTACACGTCCGGCCGGGAAGCAACAGGATTTCCCCATCATGTCTCTGTTCTCGTTTCTGGGCGCCCTGGAGATCGGCCTGATCTTCAGCCTCGTCGCCCTCGGGGTGCTGATCTCGTTTCGCATCCTCAACTTCCCCGACCTCACCGTCGACGGCAGCTTTCCGCTCGGCGGCGCGGTTGCCGCGACGCTGATCTCGGCCGGCTACGACCCGTTCAGCTCGACCTGCATCGCGATCGTCGCGGGCGCGGTGGCCGGCTTCATCACCGGCTGGCTCAACGTGCGCCTGAAGATCATGGATCTGCTCGCCAGTATCCTGATGATGATCGCGCTCTATTCGGTGAACCTGCGGATCATGGGCCGGCCGAACGTGCCGCTGATCACCGAGCCGACCATCTTCACCGTGCTGCAGCCCGACTGGATGCCCGACTACGTGCTGCGCCCGGCGCTGCTCGCGATCGTCGTCGTGGTCGCGAAGCTCGGCCTCGACTGGTTCTTCTCGTCGCAGCTCGGCCTCGCGATGCGCGCGACCGGCGCGAACCCGCGGATGGCGCGTGCGCAAGGCATCGCGACCGGCCGCGCGACGCTCGCCGGGATGGCGCTGTCGAACGCGCTCGTCGCGCTCGCCGGTGCGCTGTTCGCGCAGACGCAGGGCGGCGCGGACATCTCGATGGGGATCGGCACGATCGTGATCGGGCTGGCTGCCGTGATCATCGGCGAGACGCTGCTGCCGGCGCGCCGGCTCGTGCTGACGACGCTCGCCGTCGTGCTCGGCGCGATCGTCTACCGCTTCTTCATCGCGCTTGCGCTCAACAGCGAATTCATCGGGCTGAAGGCGCAGGATCTGAACCTCGTGACGGCCGCGCTCGTCACGATCGCGCTGGTGCTGCCGGCGACGCGCAAGAAACTGTTCGCGCGCAAGAACGGAGGGGCCTGACATGCTGTCCGCACAAGACCTGAAACTCACGTTCAATCCCGGCACGCCGATCGAGACGCGCGCGCTGCGCGGGCTGTCGCTCGAGATTCCCGACGGCCAGTTCGTCGCGGTGATCGGCTCGAACGGCGCCGGCAAGTCGACCTTCCTCAACGCGGTCAGCGGCGACCAGGCGGTCGATGCGGGACGCATCTCGATCGACGGCACGGACGTCACGCGCAAGGCCGCGTGGGATCGTGCGCACCTCGTTGCGCGCGTGTTCCAGGATCCGATGGCCGGCACCTGCGAGGCGCTGACGATCGAGGAGAACATGGCGCTCGCGATGGCGCGCGGTGCGCGGCGCGGCTTCCGGGCCGCGCTCGACCGGCCGTCGCGCGAGCTGTTCCGCGACAAGCTGCGGCTCCTGAACCTCGGCCTCGAGAACCGGCTGACCGACCGGATCGGGCTGCTGTCGGGCGGCCAGCGGCAGGCGGTGAGCCTGTTGATGGCGTCGCTGCGGCCGTCGCGGATCCTGCTGCTCGACGAACACACGGCCGCGCTCGACCCGAAGACGGCCGCGTTCGTGCTGGAGCTGACCGCGCGCATCGTCGCCGAGAGCAAGCTGACGACGATGATGGTCACGCACAGCATGCGGCAGGCGCTCGACTACGGCGACCGCACGGTGATGCTGCACCAGGGGCAGGTCGTGCTCGACGTGTCGGGCGACGCGCGCAAGGGGCTCGACGTGCCGGACCTGCTGCAGATGTTCGAGAAGGTGCGTCACGAGCAGCTCGACGACGACGCGTTGCTGCTCGGCTGACGCGCGGCAGGCGGGCCGGCGCGGTGTGCAGGATGTGCATCGTGCCGGTTGGCAGGCTGGCTGGGCTCGGTTCGGCCCGGTTGCGCGATTCGGTTCGCATGCGCCGCATCGGCGCCCGAGGGTGTGGCGGGCGTCCGGGCGGTGCGAGCCGGTGATGCCGGCGGCGGCCCGCCGTAATATCGTGGGCCCGCCGGCTTTTCACCCGTCTTTCATCTGACGAAATACCGGTTTCGTACCAGTACTGTGCGGCGTGGACGCATTGCCATATACTGTATATCCATACAGTTGTGGGTGGCGTCATGCTCGCATCCTCCATTTCTCCCGAATCCCTTCATCCGTCGCTGTGGCGCGGCTCGCAGCTCGCACGTGGCGGCCCGCGCACGATCGACACGGGCTTTGCATCGCTGTCCGCCGAGTTGCCGGGCGGCGGCTGGCCGGTCGGCGGGCTCGTCGTACTGGACCGTCGCACCCGGAATGCCGCCGCCCGCGACGCCCATGCCGACCAGCAGCATCGGCGGGTTCGCCTGGTTGAAGTCGGCGGCCGTCGAGTAGGTGGCGCCGCTCGGCGCCTTGCC
>NZ_JAAGPM010000143.1:0-19569 GCF_017104865.1 Burkholderia sp. Ac-20349 | reverse complement strand
GCGCGTGGGCGCTCGGCGGTGTCGACCTCGTGCTCGACGCGGTCGGCGGCGACACGCTGCCCGATGCGCTCGACCTGCTGGCACCGGGCGGCACGCTGGTGACCATCATGACGCTCGCGGCCGGCGATGCGGAACGGCTGGCCGCGACGGCCGCCGAAGCCGCCCGGCGCGGCCTGCGCACCGCGATGACCTATAGCCGGATGCCGAGCGGCGGCACGCTCGCCCGGATCGCGGAGCAGCTCGACAAGCGCGCACTGCGCGTGCCGCGTTTCGACCGTTTCCCGCTCGAACAGGCGGCCCGCGCACTCGATCTCGTTCAAACGGGCGAGGCGAGAACGAAGCTGGTGCTTCATGTTGCGGATATCGCCCGCTGAGCGGCCCGCACGCACCTCACAGGAGACAACGATGACCGATACCCGAACCGGCGTACTGGCCGGCAAGTGCGCGCTCGTGACGGGCGCAAGCCGCGGCATTGGCCGCGCGATCGCGCAGCGCCTCGCATCCGAAGGCGCGACCGTCGTCGTGACGGCGCGCAGCCTGACGCAATCGGCCACAACCGCCGGCACGCTCGCCGAAACGGTGGCGTTGATCGAGCAGGCCGGCGGCCGCGCGATCGCGCTTGCGGCCGACCTGTCGAACGCGGCCGAGCGCGATGCGCTCGTCGGGCGCGCGGCGCAGGCGGCCGGCGGCCTCGACATCCTCGTCAACAACGCGGGCGTGGCCGACTACGCCTGCGTCGACGCGATGCCGATGACGATGTTCGACACGACGGTCGAACACTATCTGCGCATCCCGTTCGCGCTGGCGCAGGCCGCGATCCCGCTGATGCGCGCACGCGGCGCCGGCTGGATCGTGAACGTCGGCTCGGTGACGGCGCTGCCGCCGCTGCGGCCGTTCGACGATTTCTCGCGTGCGGGCGGCGTGACCGTCTATGCGGCGGTGAAGGCGGCACTGTCGCGCTTCACGCAGGGGCTCGCGGCCGAACTCGAGGCTGACGGCATCGCGGTGAATCTCGTCGCGCCGAGCACGGCGATCCGCACGCCGGGCGCCGCGCGCTACATCCCCGAAGGCTATCCGACCGAGGACGTCGCGTATCTCGCCGAAACCGCGCTCGCGCTGTGCAGCCTGCCGGCGCGCGACCGCACGGGCCTCGTCACGCACAGCCTGCATTTCCCGCTCGCGCAGCAGCTCGCGGTGCGCTCGCTCGACGGCCGCACGGTGCTGCCGCCGCCAGTGATTCCCGCGTATGCGCATCCCCACATCGACCCGACAGGACACTGATTGATATGACGAATTCGATTCGCTTCGATGGCGGCACCGCCGTGATCACCGGCGCGGCCAGCGGCATCGGCAGCGGGCTCGCGCGCCACGCTGCCGGGCTCGGCATGCGCGTCGTGCTGGCCGATCTCGACTCGGCGAAGCTCGACGCATTCGCGGCGACGCTCGACACCGACGTGCTCTGCGTGCCGACCGACGTCAGCCGGCCGGAAGCCGTCGACGCGCTGGCGGAAGCCGCGTGGCAGCGCTTCGGCGGCGTCGACCTGCTGTTCAACAACGCGGGCGTGATGGCGACCGGCTTCAGTTGGGAAATCACGCCGGAACGCTTCGAGCGCAGCTTCGCGATCAACGTGCACGGCGTGCTGAACGGGATCCGCAGCTTCGTGCCGCGGATGCTCGAACGCAACGTGCCGGCGCGTGTCGTGAATACCGCATCGGTCGGCGGGTTCCTGCCGAGCCCGCTGATGTCGCCTTATTCGGCGACGAAATTTGCGGTGGTCGCGCTGACCGAATCGTTGTACGGAGAACTGAAGATGCTGGGCGCGCCGGTCGGCGTGTCGTTGCTCGCGCCGGGCCCCGTGCAGTCGGGCATCTTCAACGACCCGTTCGGCGCGGCGCACGACCGGCCCGAGGTGCGCGGCTTCGTCGATACGATGCGCTCGATGCTGAACGCGCACGGGCTCACGCCCGACGCGTTCGCCGAACGGGTGTTCGACGGCATCCGCGCAGGGCGCTACTGGTTGATTCCGCAACCGGAGACGATCGACGGCGCGCTGCAGCGGCGCACCGACGACATCCTCGCCGCCCGCGATCCGTCGCTGCCGTCGTTCTGAGGGCCAGGCGCGACGGCCGCGCCCGGCGCGCCGTCACATGTGCGTGCCGGTGTGCGTGTGGCCGCTCGGGTCGCCGCCGCGATCGGGGGGCGTATTGTTCTGATCGATCTTCGCGAGCACGAAGCCCGCGTGCGGCAGTGCGCCGGGCGAGCGGTGCGTCGCCTGCGCGACGGTGTCATGGGGCGATGCGGCGGGAAAACCGGATGACGTCACGCCCGGTTGAGCGAACGCCGACAGGGAAGCAGCCGCCAGGGCGGCGGCGACGATCGCGTGCGTTTTCATGGTGGCTCCTTCACGACTGACTGAGGGACAACCTAATCAGTCTAGGGCGCGAAACTTAACGCGGCGTGAAGGAACGGTGCGGCGCGTATGACGGAATATTCATGCGCGCCGCGATGTTCATGCGGATGCCGATACCAGCGCGCAGAAGGTCTCGAGATCGACGTTGCCGCCGCTGATCACCACGCCGACGCGCTTGCCCTGCAGCGCGTCCTTCATCCGTCGCGCGGCGGCGAACGACAGGCAGCCGGTCGGCTCGACCACAATCTTCATACGAGTCGCGAAGAAGCGCATGCAGTCGACCAGTTCCGCGTCCGTCGCGGTCAGGATGTCGTCGACGTCGCGGCGGATGATCGGGAACGTCAGGTTGCCGAGGTGCTGCGTCTGCGCACCGTCGGCAATCGTGCGCGGCGTGTCGATATGCACGATCGCGCCGGAACGGAACGATTGCTGGCCGTCGTTGCCGGCTTCCGGTTCGACACCGTAAAGCGTCGCGTGCGGCGACAGCGCGCGCGTGGCGAGCGCGGTGCCCGACAGCAGCCCGCCGCCGCCGAGCGGCGCGAATACCGCGTCGAGCGGGCCGACTTCGTCGAACAGTTCCTTGGCCGCCGTGCCCTGGCCGGCGATCACGTCCGGGTGATCGTAGGGCGGGATCAGCGTGAGCCCGTGTTGCGCCGCGAGATCGCGGCCGATCTGCTCGCGATCCTCGGTGTAGCGGTCGTAGGTCACGACCTTGCCGCCGTAGCCGCGCGTCGCGGCCATCTTCGCGGCTGGCGCATCCTGCGGCATCACGATCGTCGCGGGAATGCCGAGCATGCGCGCCGACAACGCGATCGCCTGCGCATGGTTGCCGGACGAGAACGCGACGACGCCGTTGCGGCGCTGCTCCGCGTCGAAGCGCGACAGCGCGTTGAACGCGCCGCGGAACTTGAATGCGCCCATGCGCTGCAGGTTCTCGCACTTGAAGAACACCTGCGCGCCGAGCGCTTCGTCGATCGTGCGCGACGTCATCACCGGCGTGCGGTGCGCATGGCCTTCGAGGCGGGCCGCGGCGGCGGCAACATCGTCGTAGGTGGGGAGAGTCGGAGAGTTCATGGCTTGCTCGATGGTCGTTGAAATCGTTCAGCGGGAAAGCAGCGCGTGCCACGCGCTTGCGTCATTTCGCATCGTTGTAGACGGTCGCGCGCGAGACGCCGAGATGCTGCGACACGATCTCCATCGCGCGGCGCACTTGGAGGAAGCCGTCGACCTTCAGCGTCTGCATCAGCTCGCGGCGCTGGTCGGTCTTCAGTTCGCGCGGCGTCGTCGCGAGACGCATCGCGAATGCGTCGATGCGTTGCCGGATCGCGTCCGCGCCGGCGGGGTCGAGCGTTTCGGCGATGGCTTCGCCGTCCGTGCTGCAGAACTGGTTCAGCATGCCCTGGAAGCCGCGGAACAGCGTGACGTCGGCATTCAGGCACAGCGCGGCCACATAGCGGCCGGTCGAATCCTTGATGCCGATCGACGTGCTTTTCGCGGTGCGGCCGTCGGCGAAGCGGTTCGGGTAGTTCGCGAGCACTTGCGGGAAATCGTCGTCCGCGATGCGCGCGAGGCCGAGCTCGGTCGCGGGATCGCCGACCGCGCGCCCGGACAGGTTGTTGTGGATCGCGAGAATCGAGTGCTTCGGCGTGCGCAGGTCGTGAACCACGACCTCGGTGAACGGCGCGAACATCGCGCCGAGCCCTTCGGCAATGCGCAGCACCTGTTCGATCAGCGAGGCCTGCTCGGACAGCGCTTTTTTCCGGGTGGTGGTCATGATGGTTTCGCGTTCAGGTTTCGGATCGGTGCGATGGCGTCGGGAACGGGGCAACCGGCGTGTTATGCGCCGTCCGCGGTTTCCGGCCGGGTGATGTCGGCGAGCAGCGGCTGCGCGATCCGCACGTAGTCGGCCGCGTCGAGCACGACGGAGCGGTCGAGGCGGCCCGCGTTGAAGGCGATCTCGGCGTTGCGTTCGACCAGTGCGGGATCGACGACGAGCGTCACGCTGGGGTCGAACGCGAACGGCGGCACGGCGCCCATCACGCAGCGCGTGACGGCGGCCGCAAGATCGGGCGACGCGAGTGTGGCCTTGCGGCGGCCGACCGCATCGGCAACCTTGCGGAAATCGATCTTCAGGTGGCCGGGAATCACTGCGAGCGCGGTGCTGTCGCCGCCATCCTTGAACGTGCACAGCATCGCCTTCGCGCCCTGTTCGGGGCGTGTGCCGCGCAGCGCGGCGATCGCGTCGGATTTGCCTTCGGCCGGATGCTCCAGCACGCGGAACCGCGCGCCGGACGTGTTCAGCAGATCGCAAAGCGTGTCGAAAACGGGGTAGTCGCTCATGTCGCTCCGGGCAGGTGGGGCCAGGGGATCGAGGCGCACTCGGGGGCGAATGCTTCAGTGCGCCGGTCGATGGATTGTCCAATTATAGACGTTTTGTCATGGGTGTGGGAAAGGGGAGGCCGGGGCGTGGAGGGCGTTCGGGCGCATCGACGAAAATGTGTCACTCGACCCATTTCGTGACGGGTGTCGAGCAAGTCCTGTATACGCTCGCCAATCGATATTGGCGCCGCTCCCCGGATTTCCAAACCTGCGTAGAATGTCGCCGTCTGGTTCGGCCTTTCGGCCCCAGCAGTGGAACCGGCACGACCCAATGTCAGGTATCGATGTTTTGCAAAATCCGGTCGACCGACCCATATCCCCGCTCGATGCAGTCGATATGCGGCCGGCATCGGCGGCGACGACGCGTCACCGGCATCATCGCCCGGGCATTCGCTCATCGCGCAGCAGGAGGAATTCTTGAAGAGGGCGGCTCTCGATAACGGGCGCGTCTTGACCGAACGCGGCAAGAACGCAGTGAACAAAATTATGGCCAGTGCGCTCGAGATCTTCGTCGTCGAGGGCTACGGTGGGCTGACCATGCGGAAGGTCGCGACAAAAGCGGGATTGACGCTGTCGAACCTGCAACACTATTTCCCCACCCGCGAAGACATCTTCGAGGCGATCCTTGCCGAGACGAGGAACGTGTACGCCAATACGTACGAGAGCGTGCGGGAGGATGCCTCCCTGACACCCGAGGGCCGGCTGGAGAAAGTGGTCAGGCTCTTGCTCGAAGACAGCAAGCGGCCCAAGAACCAAAGCCTGTTCGCGAATTTCTGGGCACTGGCCCAGACCCAGGAATTCGCACGAAAAATGCTTGAAGAGGGATACGGGTTTCAACGGGGCGTGATCGCCGGATTCATCGAAGCCGTGAACCCGACGCTGTCGCGGGCAGCGCTCGCCCGGCGAGCCGCACTGGTTACCGCACAGATCGAGGGGCTCATCGTGTTGATCCCGCAAAGGAATCGGTTCCCGTCGGACCTCAAGGGAATCGAGGACGATGCGGTGAAGGCCATTCTGGCTTTGGCCAACGCGCCGTGAGTTGAATTGCCGCGGTGGCTCGGCGTCAATCCGGCCTGGGTACCTTCTGGGCGATACGCGTGGTCAATGGCCGGGTCGTCAGGTCCGGGCGGGCAGCCAGCCAATGAGCGGCGATGCGCTTGTCCGGCATGGCTGCATGCAAGATGTCGTTACCATCCTTGAATCCGGTCGGAAAATATATCCATGTGGAGTCCACAAGCCATGTTGAGCGGCATGCAGGAAGCGTGCGGAGCAGAATCGTCCCCGAAGCTGCAATGCGCGGGCGACAGAAAAAGCAGGAAACGCCGCTCTTACGCGCAAACGGTACTGACGCTCGCCCTGGCGTTGGTTGCGCATGGCACGTTTGCCGCGAGCGACGTGAGTGACGACGAGCAGCAGCAAGCTGCGTTGCATACCTTGATGGGCAACGATCCGGCGCCGTCGGATAGCGTTCAGGGTGTCGCGCTGTCGCCGTGGGCACATGGGCCATCGGCGTCCGGGCCGCTGTGGGTCGTGGCCGCGTTGGTACAGCGCTCGACCGAGAACGTCGACGCGGAGTTGTGGACGGGTGTCCTGACCCGTGACGGGCAAGGGTTCCACCTGCTCGCAAGCGATAGAAGCGAGCACGTCGATACGTCGCCGCTGTTGTGGAACCCATCCCTGACCATGGATGTGATTCCGTACCGGATCAATGCGCAGGAAACCGCCTTTGGCGTTCGCTTCAACAATAACTACACATCGACCGCGCATAGCGATTCGACCGAGATGCTGAGCCTGTATCGCTATGCCGATGCTCGTGTGATACCCATCTTCACCGCAATGACCGACTGGTCGACCTATGACAAGGACGCGGCTGCGGAGTGTGTCGCGGAGAAGGCGGGCAAAGGCAAAAATCCGGGCGACGCACAGCAGGACGCGTGCGCTGCGGAAAACACGACGGAGGCTCACTACGTGCTGTCGTTCAGCCCTCACATGACCAACGGGCATTACGACCTCGTTGTGCGTCCGAAGGGCAAGGCCGCGTCGGGCAAATCCGCGCGGTTTACCTGGAACGGGAAGACTTATCAGCCGCGTCGATTCGCCGGTGACGGGCACTGAAATGCCACTCAGGATCGGATGAAACTGCCGCACGCAGCGTGCGGCTCGTGGCGGACGAAACGATTGACCGCCTTCGGTTCGGCTCACGTCCGCTGTTCGTGTGCTCGTGCTACGATTCGCGATACCTGAGTGACATGGCCGAAAGCCGGCATTGACCCACCCGTAGCGAACCGCAACAGATCCCACTCGAATCATGTACGCAGCTGCCTGGCCTCCCTCGAAAACGCACTGAAAACCAGCGGCGATGCAGTCATTGCATCGGCCTGGGTATTCGTCCCGGACTGTGCTGAACAACAGTCCGGCGATGTCGTTCGAATTGACTGATCGTGTCTGTATTCGTGCGACTGCGTTTTCCAGAGACCACAACATGCGTATTTTCAATACGATGGCGGCTCACGCCATCCCGCTCGTTCCCCGTTCGCTGATCCGCAGGATCTCCCGCCGCTATATCGCCGGCGAAACGCTTTGCGATGCGCGTACGCGCATCCAGGCGCTCCATGCAGCAGGCTTCCGAACCACCGTCGATGTGTTGGGCGAGACGGCGTCATCGCCTGAACAGGCAGAGTCGATGACGTGCGATTATCTCGATCTCATCGATGCACTCGGTTCAGCGCATGAACCCGCCGAGCTGTCGATCAAACTGACTGCACTCGGATTGCATCTCGACGAAGCCGCATGCCTGGCGCGCGTCTCGGCGATACTGCGATCGGCGGCCGCGCACGGGATCAGCGCTTGCATTGACATGGAAGACATCCGCTGCACCCGGAAAACGCTCGATGCGTTCTCGACGTTCGAAGCCGAAGGCCATGCGATCGGCGTCGCACTGCAGGCGTATTTGAAACGCACGAGCGATGACATCGTGCCACTGCTTGCGCGTAAAAGCCGCATGCGTATCTGCAAGGGGATTTATGCGGAGGCGAGCGAGCACCTCGTCGACGGTGCGTCAAGGGATCGGGCGGCGATCAATGCGCACTTCGTCCGGCACGTTTCGACTGCAATACAGGCGGGATCGTTCGTGGGCATTGCCACCCACGATGCACAGTTGATCGATGCGCTGACCGGCTGGCTGCAACGCGAGCGGATCGACAGGTCGAGGTTCGAATTCCAGATGTTGCTCGGTGTGTGCGAACCGGCGCGTGACGCGCTGCTTGCGCAAGGATTCAATGTGCGCGTCTATGTGCCGTACGGCCAGGACTGGTACGGCTACAGCACGCGGCGAATCAAGGAGAATCCGAGAATCGCCGGATATATTCTGGCCGCGATGATACGTAACGATCGGATGCGTTAGCCACCGCGGCACGATCGACAGGTTGGGACCAGCCAGGTCGGTGGTCCCGCTTGTATGGAGATCCAGGATGCCCGTCAAGCGATACGCCATTCGCAATGGCTATCGCACTTCATTCGAGAGGTTCTTGACAAACCATGCAGACAGAAATCGAAGCACCGGGCCCAGCCGGCCCGCTGAAAGGCACGCTCTTGTCTCCGGACACCGGTGACGCCCCGGTGGTGTTGATCGTACCAGGCTCCGGCGCGACTGACAGGAATGGCAACTCACCGCACTGGGTGCAGGCGTCGACCTACCGATTGCTCGCGGAAGGATTGCTCGATGAAGGTATCGCGTCGGTTCGAATCGACAAGCGCGGCCTGTTTGGCAGCGCGTCGGCGACACCGGATGCCGATGACGTCACGATCGATGCGTACGCGGCCGATGTCCGTTCGTGGGTAGCCGCGATCCGTGCGCAGACCGGCGCTTCCTGCGTATGGGTGTTGGGGCATAGCGAGGGCGGATTGGTGGCGTTGCTGGCGGCAAGGCAAATGGCCGAGATTGCCGGCCTGATCCTGGTATCCACGGCGGGACGCCCGCTCGCGCCCGTATTGAGGGAGCAACTGCAATCGAACCCGGCCAATGCGCCAATCCTCGAAAATGCACTGTCGATCCTCGAATCGCTGGAAGCCGGGAAACGGGTAGACGCAGCCGGGATCGATCCAGCACTCATGCCGTTGTTCAGACCGCAAGTCCAGCGCTTCCTGATGAGCGAATTGACCATCGATCCGGCAGCGCTGCTGGCCGGTTATACGAAGCCCGTGCTGATCGTGCAGGGAACGCGGGATATCCAGGTTGCGGTACAGGACGCGGAACGTCTGAAGGAGGCCAATCCGCAGGCCGAAATGGCGCTGATCGCCGACGCCAATCATGTGCTCAAGACGGTCCGCACGTCGGCGCGGCAAGACAACCTCGCCGCTTATTCGGCCCCGGATCTGCCGCTGGCAGATGGCGTCGTGGCGGCGATTTCGGCGTTCGTGCAGCATCGACAGTGAGCCGGCGCTAGTCCCGGTCGAGTCTGGTGCGTCTGTCGGTCGAACGCATCGAGCAGGCGTCGGCCAGCATGCGACACTCAATGGACAAACGCCAATCGCCGGAAATCGTGCACCGTCAACGCCGCAGATAATCCGAAACGCGCGCCTGCAAATGCGTGATCGCATCGGTGAGCCGCAGATACGCGTCGACATCCATCAGCGTCCATTCCTGGCCTTCGTTGCCGAAACGGATCGCGGCGATTTCCGCATCGCTCAGCCAGCTGGCGAAGAACCAGTGTGGCAGGCGGTCTGGCCGGGTCGACGGATAGACCCGGGACCAACCGATCCGGCTACCCGGTATCGTCAGTCCGAATTCCTCATGGAGTTCACGCAACGCGCACGCTTCGGGCGTCTCGTTGCCTTCCCGGCCTCCACCGGGCAGATCCCACAGACCGGGAAACGGTATGTCGGGTTTGTCGTCGCGTCGATAGACGAGGATTTCCCGGTCTTTGAAAAGCGCGATCTTCGAACCACTGAAGGGGGCAAGCGATTCCATGCATGATCCGTATCGTGGAAGCGGGATTGTCAGTGTAGATTCTCGGGTATCCATGCGTACAGCCCGGTTTCGGCCATTCTCTGCGGAAAGAACGAAATGAACGCGATGTTGTCGATCAGAACCGCGAGGCGGGAAGACGCCGCGCGAATTGCCGTGCTTGGCGCGCATGTGTGGGTGCATACCTATGCAGCGGCGGGCGTGTCCGAGGTCATTGCACAGTACGTGCTGAGCACCTTTACGAGCGAACGGATCCTGACGCTGGTGAACGATCCCGGCGTCGATCTGCTGGTTGCCGAGGCAGACGGAAATCTTGCCGGATACATCGTCATCCGCCTGGGTTCGCACCACGCGGACATTCCCGTCGAGATTGAAACGCTCTACATCCAGCCGTCTTTTGCCGGCCGTGGAATCGGATCTTCACTGCTGACTCATGCGAGCGGCGTGGCAGAGGAAAGAACCGGAAATCGCTCATTCTGGCTCAGCGTCAACTCGCAGAATGAGAAGGCAATCGCTTTCTACCATTCCCGTGGAATGACGCAGGAGGGGATAGCGTACTTCGAGCTTGACAGGATCCGGCACGAGAACAAGATCATGGTCGCAAGGGGCTGACCCATCGCTTGAACGAACCATGACAAACCCGATTCGATTCCGCGTCCGACCGGTATTTCACGGCAGCGATCTTCTGGTCGAGGTACTCGACGACCATCGCGCAGTGGATTTTCCAAATGTCGCGGCGATCCTGCAGGATGCGTTGCACGCTGTCCAGGTCCCGCATCCGGATGGCCTCGATGACCCTGTGGTCGCCTTGTCCCAGGATCGCTACTTCAGCTATTGGACATATGCGCGGGGTCACTACGAAATAGACGACGATATCTGGGCGCTGTTCGTCACCGCGACGATCCACAACGCGTCGATCATCTCGGACATCGAAAGCGCACTCCTGTCGACGGGAAAGTTCGTCAAGGAAGAAGTGGATTTCGGCAGGTTCGCGTGAGTTGAAGGGATCCGGGAAAGCCGTCGCAACGATGCCGAACGACTGCTCCCGGTAACCATCAAGGATCGCGCCGCGCGATCGCCTGGGCTTATCCCCGCACAGCCTTCACGACATACTGACTCGTCGGCATCACATCGATCTTGTCGAAGTCGATGAAGCGCCCGCAGCTGTCCATCATCTCGGCCACATTGCGCTGGAATTTCTCGTCATCGCCCACCGCATCGAAGAACGCATGCGGATCGGTCATCGCTGAAGCGGGGAAGCACTCCTCGACGATCGCGTCGTAGCCGGGTGCCGCATGCGTGAGCGCGCGCACGACGACGTTCTGCACGTACAGGAAATTGTCCTGCGTCTCGATCGCGACGCGCGTGTGATGCCCGTGCCACACGTCGAGCCATGCTTCATGCGTGAGGCGCGGCGGCCGTTTCAGGAACGCGAGCTGCGAGAAGCCCGTGGTCCGCTCGCCCGGACGCGCCGGAAAGCGCGTATTCGGAATCGGCTGCGACTCGGTAACCAGATACGCAGCCATGTGCGGGACGACCGCGCGCACCGCATCGTCGAACGGCTGGCGGAACATCGCGTTCGCACTGTCGATCCACACCGCGACGATGCCGTCGATGCCCGGATGCGTGTTGGTCTGCTTCAGGCCGGCGGCCGGCGCGACCTCCGCGTCGGCGACGTTCACTTGTACGCCGTGCGCACCGAGCGACAGCAACTTGTCGGCGAGCTGCGCGCGCACCGTGCGGCTCCATTGATCGGATGCGGCCTGCGAATCGCGCCACAACACGTAAATGACTTTCTCCATTGCTTCGGCTCCAGGGGAATGACGGGATCGGCGGCGCTGCCGCCGGGGTTCAGGAAGCGGCTTCAGGCGTTTCGGACGCTTGGTACGCGCCCGGCGCGAACCGGTTCGCGGTCAGCGTGAACGACGGCGGGATCGGCGACGTGACGGTTTCGAACAGCCGTTCATGACGCGTCGCGTGAATGCGCCACACGCCGTCGCGTTTCACGTACTGGTCGTCGTAGAACGCAGTGCCGTGAAGCAGGTAGTTATCCTCAATATTGATCGCGTGATCCTCGAGAAACCACACGCCGCACGCGTGATCGGCCGAGACCAGCGTGAGCTCCGGGTGATGGCCGTGATGCATCGTCAGGAAGGTCGGCTTGCCGATCAGTTCGCGCAGGCTCGACACGAACGCATCGCGGCCGTCGTACGCGTAGCGGCCACCGTACAGCCGTGCTTCGCAGTCGTCGGTCAGGCAATCCGCGAGCAGCGCCCAGTCGTGCGTGTCGACCGCGCGGAAATACCGGTACTTCAGCTGTCGGATCTGCTCGTACTCATGGAGCGTGCGGGTCGTGTCGTCCATCGCCGGGTCTCGTGGTGGTGTCGTTCGATGGTAGGAACGAAGCCCGGTGCATCACATCGTCTGTTCGGACGAACGCCGTTGCCGCACGCAAACGGCGCTGCCGAAACGAATCACGGATTTCATCCGAACGGGTGATGGCCGGTGCGTCGCGCGGCGGTAACGTGGCATCGACGCGGCGTTCGAACCGCATCGGCACCGAACAAGGAGACGGGATGACCCTCATCGAATCGCTGGAAGCGCGCGTGCGCCGGCTCGAGGATGCCGACGCGATCCGCCGGCTGAAGGCGCGCTACTTCACGTGCTGCGACCGCAAGGATCCGCAGGGGATGCGTGACTGCTTCGTCCCCGGCCACGTGCATATCGACTATGGCCAGATCGGCACGTTCGACACGCGCGACGCGCTCGTCGACGTATTCGCACGACTCGGCTGCCATCCGCACATCGTCGAGATGCACCACGGCGTGAATCCCGAGATCGCCGTGCTCGACGACACGCATGCACGCGGCACGTGGGGCCTGCACTACCAGATGATCGACACGAACGCGCGCACGCTCACGCAGCTCGGCGCGTACTACGACGACGAATACCGGAAGGTCGACGGCGAATGGAAGATCGCGGGCACGCGCTGCGTCGTTACGTCGACACTGACGGCCCGCTACGAAGGCGATGCACCGGGCGTGCTGTTCGCGGGCGCGCAGCCGCCGGCCGCCTGACGCACGCCAGCGCCACGCTCATGGCACACATTCAACAGGAGACATCGAACATGACACAGAACCACGATGCGCCGGTCGCCGTCGTGACGGGCGCATCGCGCGGCGCGGGCAAGGGCATCGCGCGTGCGCTCGGCGCGGCCGGCATGACCGTCTATGTCACGGGCCGTTCGCAGAACGAAGGCGATGCGCCGCTGCCCGGCACGATCCACGAGACCGCGCGCGAGATCGACGCGCTCGGCGGCCGCGGCATCGCGGTGGCCTGCGACCATGCGGACGATGCGCAGGTGAAGGCGTTGTTCGAGCGCGTCGAAAGCGAACGCGGGCGGCTCGACCTTCTCGTCAACAACGCGACCTACCTGCACGATCAACTGATCCTGCCGGGCCCGTTCTGGGAGAAGTCGCTCGACCTCGTCAACATCCTCGATGTCGGGCTGCGCTCGGCGTACGTCGCGAGCTGGCACGCGGCGTCGCTGATGGCGAAGCGCCGCAGCGGGCTGATCGCGTTCACGTCGTCGTTCGGCGCGAGCTGCTACATGCACGGCGCGGCCTACGGTGCGCAGAAGTCCGGTGTCGACAAGTTCGCGAAGGACATGGCCGTCGACCTGAAGCCGTTCGACGTCGCGGCCGTGTCGATCTGGATGGGCCCGCTGCGCACCGAGCGCACGACGCGCGTGTGGGAAGAACACCCGGATCTGTACAAGGAATTCTCGCTCGTCGCGGAAAGCCCCGAATTCACGGGCCGCGTGATTCACGCGATCCACGGCGACCCGCAGCGCATGGCGCTGTCGGGGCAGGTGCTCGTCGGCGCGGAAGCCGCGCTGCGGTACGGCATTGCCGATCTCGACGGCAAGCAGCCGCCGTCGTACCGCGAACTGCTCGGCGGGCCCGTGCAGGCGCATCCGGCGATCGTCGCCTGAGGTGCGCGCATGGGCATCCTGAAACGCAAGGTCGCACTCGTGACGGGTGCGGGGCAGGGCGTCGGCCAGGGCGTCGCGCATGCGCTCGCGGCGGAAGGCGCGCACGTCGCGGTGGTCGGCCGTACCCACGACAAGCTGCTCGCGACCTGCGAAGCGATCCGCGCGCGCGGCGGCGTGGCCGAGCCGTTCGTGTGCGACGTGATGGACGCCGCGCAGATCGCGCAGTGCGTCGACAGCGTCGTCGCGCGGTTCGGCGGTGTGCAGATCCTGATCAACAACGCGCAGGTCGTGCCGCTCGGCCGCCTGCTCGACGTGACCGACGCGGATTTTATGGCGGGGCTCGAATCGGGGCCGATTGCGACGCTGCGGATGATGCGCGCGTGCCATCCGCATCTGAAGGGCGACGGCGTGATCGTCAATTTCGCATCGTCGGCCGCGGTGCGCTGGGATGCGTCGGGTTACGGCGCATACGCCGCGACCAAGGAGGCGATTCGCGCACTGACGCGCGCGGCCGCCTGCGAATGGGGCGTGGATGGCATCCGCGTGAACGCGGTCGCGCCACACGCGTTGTCGCCGGGCCTGAAAGGCTGGGTCGACGCGAATCCGCAGGAAGCCGCTGCGTTCTTCCGCACGATTCCGCTCGGCCGCGTCGGCGACTGCGAGCAGGACATCGGGCGCGCGATCGTGTTTCTGGCGAGCCGCGATGCCGCGTACCTGACGGGCGCGACGCTGCCGCTCGACGGCGGGCAGGCTTACTGGGGCTGATCGCAATGGCCGACGGCGCGCGGCGCTCGCCGCGTGCCAATCACGATCCGGCACGCGCGCGCACGCAGGCGCGTGGCAGCCGGCAAACCGGAATCGAAGAGAGGACGACATGGGTCGACTGGAAGGAAAGGTAGCGATCGTCACGGGCGGTGCGCGTGGCATGGGCGCGGCGACGTGCAGGCTGTTCGTCGCGGAGGGCGCGCGCGTCGTGATCGGCGATGTGCTCGACGCGGAAGGCGAAGCGCTCGCGCGCGAGCTTGGCGACGCGGCGCGCTTCATGCGGCTCGACGTCGCCGACGAAGCGAGCTGGGTGCGCGTAACCGAAGCAACGATGGAACAGTTTGGCCGTATCGACGTGCTGGTCAACAATGCGGCCGTGCTGACCTTTGGCGGCATCACCGAGCTGTCGACACGCGATTTCGAGCGCGCGGTGTCGATCAATCTCGTCGGGACCTTCATCGGGATCCGCACGGTCGCGCCGCGCATGATCGCGCAGAAGAGCGGGTCGATCGTCAACATCTCGTCGGTGGACGGGCTGCGCGGTGTGAACGCGCTGGCCGCGTATGTGTCGAGCAAGTGGGGCGTGCGCGGACTGACGAAGGTCGCGGCGCTCGAACTCGGCCATCAGGGCGTGCGCGTGAATTCGATCCATCCGGGCGGCGTGAACACCGCGATGTCGAACCCGACCGGCGCGCCGCTCGAGGAAATCAACAAGCACTATGCGAACGTGCCGCTGCAACGCGTCGGCCTGCCCGACGAGATCGCCCGCGCGACGCTGTTCCTCGCGAGCGACGAAGCGTCGTACTGCAACGGCGCCGAACTGGCCGTCGACGGCGGGATGGCAGCGGGCGCGTATTACCCCGGATTGCCGGGCGCACCGTTTTGAGCAGGGGCGCTTGCCGCGCGGTCACGTCAGATGTTTGTGTACGCAACCTAATTCGGGGTTTCCCGCAGTAGCGAAAACGCGAATTCGCGCGACTTGCTCTCGCGGTTGCCATGCGCGGGAGCGGCAGGCCGATTTTGCCGCTCCCGCAAAACCCTTGCCGGGCGGCCGTTCCGGACATTTCGTCCCCAAAGCGCGCGCAATGGCGCTGTAAAAAGGACTCACAGGCAACCGGCGTGCCGGCTCGCCGACATAGTTGTTTCTTGTTGCAACGCAACGTTTGCCGAATAACGGCGATGGTATGCTGGCCGTCATGGAGTTGTACGGCAGGTTGCTTGTATGGCGAAACTCGCGTTCGCAATTACTAAAGAGACATCACCTTCTCTCGCTCGCATCGCGGCATCGACGCGCGCTCCGCTCGCGCGTCCCGTCCTGCGCGCCGCCGCATCCTGCGCTCCAATCGCATACCCCATCTCGCGGGCTCGTCCCGCATCCCCCATCCCCGCCCAATAATCTGGAGACATCCTCATGTCGCAAAACACTATGGCCGAGGCAACACACGGCCCGCTGATCGCTCCGCCGGCTTTCGTCAAACATCGCAAGCTGATCGACTGGGTGTCGCGCATCGCGGCGCTCACGGAGCCCGAGCGCGTCGTGTGGTGTGACGGCTCGCAGGAAGAAAACGATGCGCTGTGCCAGGCGATGGTCGACCAGGGCACGCTCACGCGCCTGAACCCGGCGAAGCGCCCGAACTCGTATCTCGCGCAATCCGATCCGTCCGACGTCGCGCGCGTCGAGGACCGCACGTTCATCTGCGCGGCATCGCGCGACGACGTCGGCCCGACCAACAACTGGATCGAGCCCGCCGAAATGCGCGAGACGCTCAACGGGCTGTTCCGCGGCTCGATGCGCGGCCGCACGCTGTACGTGGTGCCGTTTTCGATGGGCCCGCTCGGCTCGCCGATCGCGCACGTCGGCGTCGAGCTGTCGGACAGCCCGTACGTCGCGGTGAACATGCGGATCATGACGCGCATGGGCCGCGAGGTGTACGACGTGCTCGGCGAAGACGGCGATTTCGTGCCGTGCGTGCACAGCGTCGGCCATCCGCTGGAAGCCGGCCAGCAGGACGTGCCGTGGCCGTGCAACCCGGTCAAGTACATCGTGCATTTCCCCGAAACGCGCGAGATCTGGAGCTTCGGTTCGGGCTACGGCGGCAACGCGCTGCTCGGCAAGAAGTGCTTCGCGCTGCGTATCGCCTCGACGATGGGCCGCGACCAGGGCTGGCTCGCCGAACACATGCTGATCCTCGGGGTGACGTCGCCGGCCGGCAAGAAGTATCACGTCGCGGCGGCATTCCCGTCCGCGTGCGGCAAGACCAACTTCGCGATGCTGATTCCGCCGCAGGGCTTCGACGGCTGGAAGGTCACGACGATCGGCGACGACATCGCATGGCTGAAACCGGGCCCCGACGGCCGACTGTATGCGATCAACCCGGAAGCCGGCTTCTTCGGCGTCGCACCGGGCACCGGCGTGAAGACCAACCCGAACGCAATCTCGACGCTCACCGAAAACGTGATCTTCACGAACGTCGCGCTGACGGAAGACGGCGATGTGTGGTGGGAAGGGCTGACCGACACGCCGCCCGCGAAGCTGACCGACTGGCAGGGCAACCCGTGGACGCCGGAAATCGGCAAGGAAACGGGCCGCAAGGCTGCGCATCCGAATTCGCGTTTCACGGCGCCGGCCGCGCAGTGTCCGTCGATCGACGGCGACTGGGAGAATCCGGCCGGCGTGCCGATCGATGCGTTCATCTTCGGCGGCCGCCGTTCGACGACCGTGCCGCTCGTGACCGAGGCGCGCGACTGGGTCGAAGGCGTGTACATGGCCGCGACGATGGGCTCGGAGACGACCGCCGCGGCGGTCGGCCAGCAGGGCATCGTGCGCCGCGATCCGTTCGCGATGCTGCCGTTCTGTGGCTACAACGTCAGCGATTATTTCGCGCACTGGCTGAAGCTCGGCAAGCAGCTCGAAGGCGCGGGCGCGAAGCTGCCGAAGATCTACTGCGTGAACTGGTTCCGCAAGGATGCGAACGGCAAGTTCGTGTGGCCGGGCTTCGGCGAGAACATGCGCGTGCTGAAGTGGATGCTCGACCGTCTCGAAGGCACCGGCGGTGGCGGCGATCATGCGTTCGGCGTGTCGCCCGCGTATGAGGACCTGCACTGGGATGGCCTCGATTTCACGCGCGAGCAGTTCGATGCGGTGACGTCGATGAACGCCGACGAATGGCGTGAGGAGCTGAAGCTGCATGCCGCGTTGTTCGATACGCTGAAGCTGCGCCTGCCGGCCGAAATGACCGACACGATGAAGAAGATCGCGGAGCGCATCGGCGCCTGACGGTTCGCATTCGCGTAGTCATCCTGACGTCCCGCCGCCGGCATTTATCGCCGGCGGCGGGACGTTTTTGCATCCGCGCCCCACACGCGCCGCTCGCTTACTGCGCGCGGCAATGCGCGACGACTTCGTTCACCGCGCGCTGCACGTCGCCGCGCCGGTAGCGCAGCAGCGCGCTGTCGGCCGGATCGGGCTCGTACGACACGACATTGCCGCGCCCCGTGTAGATCGCGATGTCGGGCAGCAGCGGATGCTCCTGGTCGAGCGACGGCACGTCCTGCGGATTGCCGGCCGCGCGGAAGAAAGCCGCGAAGTAGTCGGCGAAGCTGAGGTTCTCGTCGCCGACGAGGTAGGCCTTGCCCGCTTCGCCGCGCTGCAGCGCCCCCCAGATCGCTTCCGACAGCGATTGCGTCGAGATGAAGTTGCTGCCGCCGGCCGGCCCGAACACGGGCAGCCCCGCGAACTGGCCTTGCGCATAGCCCGTGTACGCCGCGAACATCTCGTTGCGCAGCCCCGGCACCGAGCCGACGACGAACGGCGCATTGACGCTGCAGACGGCGAACGACGGCGTCGCGAGCGCACGCACGCGTTCGTCGGCGAGATGGCGCGAGCGCACGTACGGCACCGTATCGACGAGCGCCGGGGCGACCTGCGGATAGAAGCTGCCGACCAGCACCGCGCGTTTCACGCCCGCATCGCGCGCGAGCGCGAAGAAGCGCGGCACCGCGTCGACGTTCGCGCGCTCCCAGTGCGCGGCTTCGTCGGTGCCGGGCGGCAGGTGGCGGATGTCGTTGCCGGCCGCGAACACCACTGCATCGAACGGCGCGAGCTCGTCGCGCGTGAAATTGCCGGCCACGTAGTCACGCAGCAGCACGTCGAACTGCGCGAGCGCGCTGCCGGGCGCGGGCGGCTTGCGGGCGGCGAGCGTGACGGGGTTGCCCTGCGCGTGCAGGTGCAGCGCGGCATGGCCGCCGATGAGGCCGGTGCCGCCGACGATCAGGATCTTCATGGTGTCTCCCGGTGCGGCGCAACCGCGCCGCGTGAAATGAACAGGCGAGCGGTGCCGCTCAGAAGTTGAAGCCGATGCCCGCGACGACGGGCAGGTTGGTCCAGAAGCCGTTCGGGTCGCGATACCAGCCGGCCGCCGCGAGCGCGCCGCCGTCGACATGCAGCGTCGTGCCGGTGACCCACGCGGCGAGCGGGCTCGCGAGGAACAGCGCGGCGCCCGCGATATCGCCGGCCGCGCCGAAGCGCCCGAGCGGGATCCAGCGCGGAATGTGCTCGCGATGCTCGGCCGCGACCATGGCGCTGACGGGCACCTGCGGCGTCTCGGTGGTTTCGGGCGCGATCTGGTTCACGCGAATGCCGGCCGGGCCGAGTTCGACGGAGAGACTTTTCGTGAAGCCGGTCAGCGCGGCCTTGAACGACGCGTACACGGTGCAGTTCGGAATCGCACGGAAGCCTTCGATCGACGACACGCCGACGATGCTGCCGCCCGCACCGCGCTTGCGCAGCAACGGCAACATCGCGCGCGTGACGATGAAGACCTGGCGAAGATTCACGTCGAACAGCCGAGCGATGTCGTCGTCGGTGCAGTCGTCGAACGGTTTCGCGATCTGCAGGAAATCGCCCACATTGTTGACGAGCACGTCGAGGCCGCCGACCATCGCGCGGCGCTCCTTCGGCGCTTCGTGCAGCATCGCAAGACATGCCGCCGGCAGGCCGAACATCATGATCGGGAAGAAGCCGGCCATGAAGGTGCCCGCGGTCGGGTCGCCCG
>NZ_JAAGPM010000142.1:0-19975 GCF_017104865.1 Burkholderia sp. Ac-20349 | reverse complement strand
CGACGATGTCGTTCAGCGGGCGCAGGCCGGCTTGCGACAGCGCCCACAGCGTGGCCGAACGCGTGCCGCTGCGGCAGCACGCGCGCCGGCAGATCGGCGAGCGCATCGCGCCAGTAGGTGACGCGGGATGGATGGCACGGCGCGGGCAGCACAAGTGGTACGGCCAGTCGGACGGCCGCTTCGGCTGGCACGGCGGCGCCCTTTACACGGGCGACATAGCGCGCACGAACCGCATCGAGCCACAGCTCGATCGATTCGCCATCCGACACGATGTGATGAATCGTCACCGACAACACGTGATCGTCTACGCCGAGCCGCAGTACCCGCGCGCGCCACAGCGGCGCATCGGCTGCGAGGTCGAATGGCGTGAGCGCATCCTCGTCGGTCAACGCCGCGGCGCGAGCCAGCACATCGGTTCGCGCCGACAGGTCGATCACCGGCAGTTCGACAGCCACGTCTGCGTCGATCCGCTGGCCCGGCAGCGCGCCGTCACGCGCAACGAGCCGCGCGCGCAGCGCGGGATGCACGGCCGCGACATCCGAGAAGGCGGCACGCAGCGCATCGACGTCGAGCGGGCCGCGCACACGCAGCGCGACCGGAATGTTGTATGCGGCGCTGTCCGGCTGCGCACGCCACAGGAACCACAGGCCGAGCTGCGCCGGCGACAGCGGCCACACGCCGTGTGCGTCCGGTTTGGCTACCGCGACACCCGGCGCCGCAGCACCGGCATGCGCGGCGCGCGGCGCATCGGCCACCTGCAACGCGTACTGCGCGAGCACCGGCGCCTCGAACAGCGCGCGCACCGGTACGTCGCGGCCGAGCCGCTCGGCCACGCGCGTCGCGACGCGCACGGCGGCGAGCGAATGGCCGCCGAGATCGAAAAAGTGGTCGCCACGGCCCACGCGCTCGAGATTCAGCACGCCGCACCAGATCGCCGCGAGCGCGGCTTCGTCGCCGTCGTGCGGCGCTTCGTACGCGCGTTCGACACGCACGGGCGCCGGCAGCCGGGCGCGGTCGACCTTGCTGTTCGCGTTGCGCGGCAGCGCGTCGAGCACGATCAGCTGCGCCGGCACCATGTAGTCGGGCAGCGTCCGGCGCAGGTGCGCGTCGAGCGTCGCGGCTTCGACCGGCTGCGCGGCCGCCCGTGCGTCGGCGGTCAGTTCGACATACGCGACGAGCTGCGCGAGTGCGCCCTGCCCGTGCACGACCGCGCACGCTTCGCGCACCGCGTCGTGCGCGGCAAGCTGCGCCTCGATCTCGCCGAGTTCGATGCGCAGCCCGCGCAGCTTCACCTGATGATCGACGCGGCCGATGAAGTCGAACACGCCATCCGCGCGACGCCGTACGAGATCGCCCGTGCGGTACAGCCGCGCGCCCGGCGCGCCGTACGGATCGGGCACGAAGCGCTCGGCCGTCAGCGCCGGGCGGTCGAGATAGCCGCGCGCGACGCCGATCCCCTCGCCGCCCAGGTACAGTTCGCCGATCACGCCCACCGGCAGCGGATGCAGCCGCTCGTCGAGCACATGCGCGGTGCGTGCGCCGACCAGCGTGCCGATCGGCAGGTACGCGGCGTCGCCGAGCTTCGCGAGATCGTCGCCGGGCCGGAACATCCACAGCGTCGGCGTGATGACCGTCTCGGTCGGGCCGTAGCCGTTGACCACGCGCACGTTCGGCAGCGCGCGGCGCAGCATCGCGAACGCCTCGCGCGACGTCGCCTCGCCGCCGACCGTCAGCGAACGCAGCGTCGGCGGCGCACCATGCGCGAGCGCCCATTCCGCGAGCTGTGCGGCGCAGCCGGGCGGCACATAGGTCATCGTCACGCCGTCGCGGACCATCATCGCGCAGGTCTGCGCGGGCGGCCACAGCACGTCGGCCGTCACCGACACGGCGGCACCCGACATGTATTGCGAAAACCAGCCTTCGTGCGCGCCGTCGAAATTAACCGACTGGAACAGCAGGAACACGTCCTGCTCGCCCGCGCCGTAGCGCTCTGCGATCGCCGCGCAATGCAGCGCGAACGACGCATGGTCGACGATCACGCCCTTCGGCTTGCCGGTCGAACCCGACGTGTAGATCGCATAGGCCGCATGGCCCGGCAGCACGTCCGGCAGTACGACGTGCGCGGCTGCGTCGAGTCCATCGACCTCATCGGCGCGCCACACGCGCAGATCCGGCAGCTCGGGCAGCGACGCGGCGCTCGCGCCGTCGGTCAGCACGTGTGCGATGGTTGCGTCGCCGACGATCTGCGCGAGGCGTTCGCGCGGATGCGCCGGATCGAGCGGCACGAACGCGGCGCCCGACTTCAGCACCGCGATCAGCGCGACGAGCAGGTCGACCGAGCGCTGCAGCGCCACGCCGATGCGCATTTCCGGGCGGACGCCGGCCGCCACCAGGTGACGTGCGAGGCGCGCGGCGCGCGCGTCGACTTCACCGCGCGTCAGCGCGCGACCGATATCGGCCACGCCGCGTGCGTCCGGTCGTGCTTGCGCATGCGCGGCGATGCGGGCATGCACGGGCACGAACGGTTCGGCGTCGGTCGCGCCTGCGGGTGCGTTCCACGCGAAGAGTTGCGCACGCTCGTCGGCGGGCAGCCAGTCGAGATCGCCGACCGGCATGTCGGGGCGCGCAAGCGCATCGGCCAGCAGCGTAACGAAACGCGCGGCCAGCCGGGCGATCGCGTCCGCATCGAACAGGTCGAGCGCGTAGATGAATGCGGCGTCGAACGTGCCTTCAGGCGTTGCTTCGACGGACAGCGTCAGGTCGAATTTCGCGGACGGCGTGCCCGACGGCAGCAACGCGGCCGACGCCGTGCCGAGCGCAGGCAGCGCGCGCCGCTCGCCATACGCGGCCATCACCTGGAACAGCGGATGGTGGCTTGCGCTGCGCGGCACGCCGAGCGCGTCGACCACCTGCTCGAACGGCACGTCCTGATGCATCTGCGCGTCGACGAGCGCACGCTGCGTGCGGGCTACCAGCGACGAGAAATCACCATGCGCGGGCACGTCGACATCGATCGCCAGCGTGTTGACGAAGAAACCGATCAGGTCGGCGACTTCCGCGCGTTCGCGGTTCGCGGCCGGCACGCCGACGCAGATCCGCGCGTCGCCGGTTGCGCGCGCCAGCAGCGCATCGAGTGCGGCGAGCAACACCGCGAACGGCGTGGCGCCCGATGCGGCCGCGAATGCGCGCAGTTGCGCACCGATGCGCGCGTTCAGCGAAAACACATGGCGTGCGCCGCGCGCACTGCGGCGGGCGGGTCGTGCGGTCGCGCCCGGCAGCGTCAGCACGCCGCGTTGCGGATCGAGCCGTTCGCGCCAGAACGCGAGCTGGCGGTCGCGTTCGCCGGCGTCGAGCCAGCGGCGCTGCCACAGCGCGTAGTCGGCGTACTGGATCGGCAGCGGCGCGAGCGGCACCGGCCGGTCGGACGCATACGCGCGATAGAACGCCGCGAGTTCCTCGAGCATCACGCCCGACGACCAGCCGTCCGACACGATGTGATGCACGGTCAGCGCAAGCCAGTGATGGGTCGCGTCGAAGCGCACCAAGTGGGCACGAACGAGCGGCGCCGCGCCGAGATCGAACGGCTCGGCTTCATCGGCCGTCGCGACGGCTTCCGCGCGCGCCGTGCGCTGCGCGTCCGGCAGCGCTTCGAGACCGGTTTCGCGCCACGGGCAGCGCAACGGCGCGTGGATCGTTTGCGCGACGCCGTCCTGCGCTTCGTCGAAGGTCGTGCGCAGCGCTTCGTGGCGCGCGATCAGCGCATCGCACGCAAGGCGCAGCGCATGCGCGTCGAGCGGACCCGTCAGCGCCAGGCGCTCGGTGATGTGATACGCGTCGGGCGCATCGATCAGCCGCGCATGCAGCCACAGCCGTGTCTGTGCGAACGACGCCGGCACCCGGTCGCTGCGCGGCGTGCGCGGCGGGATCGGCAGCACGCGAAAATCGATACCGGCCGCGCCGAGCTTGTCGATGAAGACCGCGCGCTGCGCGTCCGGCAGTTGCGCGAAACGCGTCGCGAGCGCGAGCCAGTCGGGTTGAACCTTCGTCATCCGTCGTCCTTATTGGGTTTCCAGTTCGCCGAGCAGCGCGTCGATCGCGCTCGCCGCATCGGTCGCGCCGCGCACCGCGCAGGCCGCGTCGATCGCCTCCGCGCAGCGCGCCAGCGTGCGCGTGTCGAACAGCGTGCGCAGCGGCAGCGCGAGCCCCCAGTGCAGGTTTGCCTGCGCATGGGCCTGCGTCGCGAGCAGCGAATGGCCGCCGAGCAGGAAGAAGTCGCCGTCGCGACCGATCGCGTCCACGTGCAGCACGCGTTGCCAGATCTCGGCGAGCGCGCGTTCCGTGTCGGTCGCGAGTTCGACTTCGGCTGCCGTTTCGCGTACCGGTGCGGGCAGCGCATGGCGATCGCACTTGCCATTCGGCGTGACGGGCAATGCATCGAGTTCGATCAGTTGCGACGGCACCATGTAGGCCGGCAATTGCGCGCGCAGCGCGTCGAGCAGCGCCGCACGGTCGAGCGGTCCCGCGTCGCCGCGTGCGACATAGCCGATCAGTTGCGCGTCGCGCACGATCACGACCGCATCGTTCACGCCGGGCGCCGCGCGCAGCAGCGCCTCGATTTCGCCAGGTTCGATCCGCTGGCCGCGCAACTTCACCTGCGTGTCGACGCGGCCGAGGTAGTCGAGCGCGCCGTCGGCGCGCCGGCGCGCGAGGTCGCCGGTGCGGTACATGCGCGCGCCCGGCACGAACGGATCGGGTACGAAGCGCTCGGCGGTCAGCGCCGGACGGCCGAGATAGCCGCGCGCGAGGCCCGCGCCGGCGAGATACAGTTCGCCGGTCGCACCGGCCGGCACCGGCTGCCATGCGGCATCGAGCACGTGCAGTTGCAGGTTCGCGATCGGATGGCCGATCGGCACCGCGACCGCATTTGCGTCGTCGGGGCCGCAGGTCCAGTGCGACACGTCGATCGCGGCCTCGGTCGGCCCGTACAGGTTCACGAGCGTCGCGTTCGGCAGCAGCCGCGCCATTTTCGCGACGAGCTCGGGTGCGAGCGCCTCGCCGCTCGCGACGATCAGGCGCACGCTGTCGCACTGCGCGGCGGCTGAAAAGTCGTCGAGATACGCGGCGAACGCGGCGAGCATCGACGGCACGAAGTGCAGCACCGTCACGCCGTGTGCATGGATCGCCGCGGCCAGACGCGCCGGATCGCGATGGTCGCCGGGCGCGGCGATCGCGAGCTTCGCGCCGATCGCCAGCGGCCACACGAATTCCCACACGGAGACGTCGAAACCGAACGGCGTCTTGTGCAGCACGACGTCGTCGCGTGTCAGCCGGTAGGCGTGCTGCATCCACGCGATCCGGTTCGCGAGCGCGCCGTGCGTGTTGCCGGCCCCCTTCGGCTTGCCGGTCGAGCCGGACGTGTAGATCAGGTACGCGAGTTGGGCATCGTCGATCGTGGCAGGCGCGCTGGCAGCGTCGCTTCCGCTTTCATCGGCGAGCAGATCCGCGACCGTCAGCAGTTGCGTCGTTGCACCGTCGCCGAGCGCAGCTTCGACTGGTTCACGCAGATGCGCCTGAGTCATCGCGACGGCCGGCCGCGCGTCGCGCAGCAGGTAGGCGATGCGCTCGGCCGGATAGTCGGGATCGACCGGCAGGTAGGCCGCGCCTGCCTTCAGGACGCCGACCAGCGCCATCACCATGTCGAACGAACGCTCGACACACAGCGCGACCGGCGTGTCGGGCTGCACGCCGCGCCGGCGTAGCGCGGCCGCGATCCGCGACGTGCTGACGTCGAGTTCGCGATAGGTTGCGCGATGCACGCCGCCGTGAATGTCCGCGTATTCGAGCGCGATTGCGTCGGGCGTCGCCCGCGCCGCATTGGTGAATTGAAGGTGCAGCGGCTGCTGTTGCGATGCCGGCCACTCGCGCGCGGTGTCTTGCGCCAGCGCCAGTGCATCGCGGGTTGCGTCGTCTGCGATCGACAGCGCGCCGAGCAGCGCGTCCGGCGCGCGGGCCAGCGCATCGAGCGCACACGCGAATGCACGGTGCCAGGTTTCAACCTGCCGCGCGTCGACGCGCGCGGTGTCGTAGCCGTAGTCGATCGTCAGCTCGGCGCCGCTCTCGATCACGAGCGTCAGCGCGAAGTCAGTCGCTTCGATGCTGCGCACGCCGCTCAACGCGAGCGCGCGCGGATCCGCGTCGCGCGCCGTATCGTCGACCGGGTAGTTCTCGAACACGACCAGCGTGTCGAACAACGCACCACCCGCACCCCGCGCCCAGCGCTGGATGTCGGTAAGCGGCGTGTGCGCGTGCTCGGCGGCGGCCGCGTTGTCGCGTTGCAGCGTTTGCAGCCAGTCGGCCGCACGCTGCTGCGGCGCCGGTGCGGTGATCACCGGCAGCGTGTTGATGAAGAGACCGAGCACCGAGTCGACGTCCGCCAGCGCGTCGGGCCGTCCCGCGACGGTCGCGCCGAACGCGACGGCCGGCTGGTGCGTCATCCGCTGCAGCGCGAGTGCCCAGGCGCCCTGCACCAGCGTGTTGACGGTCAGCTTCAGTGCCCGTGCGGTCTGCGCGACACGCGTCATCGCGTCGGCGTCGAGCGTCGCGCGCCACGTGACCATCTCGGCATCCGCCCGGTCGGCCGTGCGTTCCGCGATCAGCGTCGGTGCGTCGAGCCGTGCAAGGCGCGCCGTCCAGAAGCGTTCGTCGGCTTCGCGGTCGCGCGTGCCGAGCCATGCGATGAAGTCGCGATAGCGCAGTGCCGGGCGGCTCGCGAACGGCGACACGGCATCCGGGTCGCGATAGTCGCGCAGCACGTCCGCGAGCAGGCGCGCGGTGCTCCAGCCGTCGAGCAGCACGTGGTGGCGCGTCCATACGACACGCCATGCGTCGTCGGTCACGCGGATCAGCGTGAGCCGCATCAGCGGCGGTTCGCGCCAGTCGAAACCGCGTGCGCGGTCGGCCGCGAGCCATGCGTCGAAGTCGGCGTCGAGCGTGTCGCCGCGCGTGCGCCAGTCGATCTGTTCGACCGGCATTGGCGCATGGCGATGCACGCACTGCAGCGGCGCGGCTTCGTCCGGCATCACGCTCGTGCGCAGGATGTCGTGGCGCGCGATCGACGCTTCGAATGCGGCCGCGAGACGGTCGGCATCGAGCATGGCCGCGGTCGCGACGAGCTGGTTCACGTAGCTCGCATGACCGGGCGCGAACAGCGCATGGAACAGGATGCCCTGCTGCATCGGCGACAGCGGATACACGTCGTCGATCGTGCGCCAGTCGAGCGGCGCGCGTTCGATCGCGGCCTGCGTGAGACCGGCGGCCTGCGCGAGCGGGAAATCGCCCGGCGTCGCGCCACCGCCGCGATGCGCCACGCGCGATGCACACGCGTCGACGAGTTCGCGCAGCGCCGCCGCGAAGCGTTCGGCGAATGCGTCGATCGTCGCGCGCTCGAATTGCGGTGCGCCGTAGACCCAGTGCACTTTCAGCGTGCGTGCGCCGTCGCGATCCGTGTCGAGGTAGGCGTGGATCGCGAGCGTATTGCCGAGCGGTCCCAACGGATCGCGTTCGACGCCGGTGCCGCCGAAGCGCGGCACGAGCGTCGCATCGCGCGGCGCGTCGAACTGGCCGAGATAGTTGAACGTGACGCGCGGGCGCGGCACGGCGGCCAGCGCCGCGCGCGTCGCCGCATCGCCGTAGTGTGCGAGCACGCCGAAGCCGAGCCCCTTGTGCGGCACCGCGCGCAGCGTGTCCTTGACCGCGCAGAGCGCGTCGCGCGCGGTGGCCGCGACCGGCAGCGTCACCGGGTAATGGCTTGTCAGCCAGCCGATCGTGCGGCTGGCATCGGCATCGTCGAACAGCGCCTCGCGGCCATGCCCTTCCAGCTCGACCCGGCACGATGCGGCACCGCTCACGCCGGCCAGTGCCAGCGCGAGCGCCGCGCCCAGCAGTTCGATCGTCTGCGTGCGATAGGCGGCATGCGCATCGGTCAGCGCCGCGCGGGTCAGTGCCGCGTCGATCGTCTGCACGACGACGGCGGCATCGGCGTTCGTCGCCGTTGCGTCGGGATGATCGGGCACGACGTCGTTGCCCAGCGCCATGCCGGCCCAGTACGCGGCTTCGCCCGCAAACGGCGATGCCGGTTCCGTTGCCGCACGCGCGAGTCGCGACGCCCATGCATCCGCACGCAGGCCCGGCTGCGACAGCCGGATCGGCGCGCGCTCGCATGCCGCGCGGTACGCGGTGTCCAGGTCGTCGAGCAGGATGCGCCACGACACGCCGTCGACGATCGCATGGTGAATCGCGAGATAGAGCTGCGTCGATCCGTCCGGCAGGCGTGCCGCGCATGCGCAGGCAAGCGGCCCGCGGCCGAGGTCGAGACGGCGCTGCAACGCGTCGAAGCGCGCGAGCGCGTCGGTTTCGTCGCGGGCAGAGACTTCGACGAACGGCAGTGCGTCGTACGGCTTCGCGGCATCGCTGGCGTGCCACGTGCCGTCCGCGCCGCGCGCAAAGCGCTGGCGGAAAGCGTCGTGATGGGTCAGCAATGATTCGAAGGCGCGCGCGAATGCATCGGCGTCGAACGGGCCACGCACGTCGAACGCGACCGACTGGTTCCAGTGGCCTGGATGCGGGATATCGAGCGCGAAGAAGCGCTGCTGCGCGGGTGTCAGGACCTGCGCCGCCACGGGCGCGCTGGCAACGGCCGCGACCGCAGGCTGCGCGGCAGCCAAGTCCTCCGTCTTCGCGATGCGTGCGAGTTCGGCCACCGTCGGGCCGTCGAACAGTTGCTTCGGCGTGAAGCGCACGCCGCGCTTGCGCGCACGGGCGATCACCTGCAGCACGAGGATCGAATCGCCGCCGAGTTCGAAGAAGTTGTCGTCGCGGCCGACTTGCGGCGCCTTCAGCACGGCTTGCCAGACTTCCGCGAGTACCGTTTCGACCGGGCCCTGCGGCGCATTGCCGGCCGCGCTCGCGACCGGCGCGGCCGCCTGTTCACGCAACGCGGCGCGATCGATCTTGCCGTTCGCGGTCACCGGCAGGCGCGCGAGCGCAACGAACTGCGCGGGCACCATGTAGTCGGGCAGCTTCGCGGCAAGCGCTGCGCGCATGGCGGCCTCGTCGAAGTTCGCGCCGTCGCGCATCACGACGAACGTCGCGAGCCGCAGCCGGCCGTCGTGTTCGATCGCGAGCGTTTCTGCCTGCGCAACCGGGCCGGCCGCACGCACGGCCGCACTCACCTCGCCCGGTTCGACGCGGTAGCCGCGAATCTTCACCTGGTCGTCGATACGGCCGAGGAACGCAAGACGTCCATCCGCGCGCAACCGTACGCGGTCGCCCGTACGATACAGCCGCGCGCCGGGCGTGAACGGATCGGGTACGAAGCGCTCGGCGGTCTGCGCCGGGCGACCCAGATAGCCGCGCGCGACGCCCGGCCCGCCCAGATACAGCTCGCCCGTCGCACCGGCCGGCACGCACGCGCCGAACGCGTCGAGCACCAGCGCACGCGCATTCGGCAGCGGCAGACCGAGCGGCACGCCGCTCGCGGGATCGCGCGCATCGGCGGCAATCGACGCCGTGTCGCACGCGATCGCGCCGACCGTCGCTTCGGTCGGCCCGTAGTGGTTGATCACGCGGCAGGCGGGCGCAAGCGCGGCCAGGCGCGCGACGAGCGCCCACGTGAGCGTTTCGCCGCCTGTCACGAGCGCGTGGCGCGGCAGCACGTCGGCCGGCACACGGGCATCGAGCAGCGCCTGCAGGTGGCTCGGCACGATCTTCAGCACGCCGACGTCGCGACGGCGCATTTCCTCGGCGAACAGGTCCGGATCGAACGCGCACGCGGCCGGCAGCAGGTGCAGCGTGCGACCCGCGCACAGCGCGCCGAACAACGTCGTGTGGCCGAGATCGGCCGCGACGGTCGATACCATCGCGAACGACGCGTCGGGTGCGAACGCGAGTTCGTCGAGCATCCCCTGCACGTAGTCGGCCAGCGCGCCGTGCGACACGACGACGCCCTTCGGCGTGCCGGTCGAGCCCGACGTATAGATCAGGTACGCGCCCTGTTCCGGATGCGGTGCGATACGCACGCCGGCTGCGTGCGCAAGCGTAGCGTCCTGCGCGAGCGCGTCGACGTCGAGCGGCTGTGCATCGATACCGACCGGCCAGGCGGCCGACTCCGCGACGAGCGCCCAGCGCGCGCCGCAGTCGGCGGCTGCCGCGGCGAGTCGCGCGGCCGGCTGTGCCGGGTCAAGCAATACCGCGAGCGCACCGGCCTTCAGCGCACCGAGCAGGCCGACGACGAAGCGTGCCGAGCGTTCGATGCAGACGATGACGGCCGCTTCGGCAGCCACGCCGCGCTGGGTCAGCACGCGTGCGATGCGATTCGATGCGTCGTCGAGTTCGGCGAACGTCAGCGATGCCGACGCATCGGCGAGCGCGACGCGATGCGGATACGCGGCCGCCTGTCGCGCGAACGCGGCGACGATGTCCGCATGTTCGACGCGCAGCGCGCGGCCGTCACGCGGCTGGCGCGAAGCGGCCGACGCGTCGCACGGCAGTACAGCCGTCGTTTGGTGCGGGTCGCGCGCGGCCGCACCGACGAGCGCCGCATAGCTGTCGAGCCATGCGCGCGCGGTGTCCGCATCGATGCAGTCGGTCGCATAGGCCGCGACCAGCGCGATGCCGTTCGCATCGTCGGTGAAATCCACTGCGAAGTCGAAGCGCGCAGCGAGATCGGGGCCCGGCGTTGCAACGGCCGTCGCACCCGGCAGCACGCTGTCGTGCCGCGCGTCGAACTGCTGCGCGAATTTCACGCGCAGCCATTCGTCGCCGCGCTTGACCGGCGGTTTCACCGCATCGACGACGCGCTCGAACGGCACGTCCTGGTGCGCGACCGCGTCGAGCGCCGCCGTGCGCGCCGCATCGACGAGCACACGGAACGGCAGCGTCGGCGCCACGCGCACGCGCAGCGCGACCGTATTCAGAAACAGCCCGAGCAGCGCACGGGTTTCGGGGCGCTGACGATGCGCGACCGGCACCGCAACGACGATATCCGTCGTGCCGGTCAGGCGCGACAGCCACGCATCAAGCGCAGCCAGCAGCACCGTGAAGGTGGTTGCCTGTGCGTCGCGCGCAAGTTGCCGCACGTCGGCCGCGACCGCGTCGGGCAGCCGCACCGACACGCGTGCCCCCTGCAGCGTGCGTACCGCCCCCGGCTGACGATCGACCGGCAGCGCGAGCGGGCCCGGCACGTCGCGCAATGCGCCGCGCCAGTAGTCGAGCTGACGTTCGCCCTCGCCGCCGGCCAGCATGTCGCGTTGCCAGTCCGCATAGTCGGCGTACTGGATCGGCAGATCGGGCAACGACGGTTCGCGGCCTTCGGCATATGCGCGATAGGCAGCCGACAATTCGTCGAACGCACAGCGCGAGCTCCAGCCGTCGGTGATCGCGTGATGCGCGGTCAGCAGCAGGCGGTGACGGTCGTTGGCGAGTGCGACCAGCGTCGCGCGCAGCAGCGGGCCGCGCGCGAGGTCGAACGGTTCGGCCGCATCGCGCTCGGCGAGACGCGCGGCTTGTGCGTCACGTGCGGCGGGCGGCTGGTCGCGCAGGTCGATGTCGGCAATCGACACCGGCAGGTGCGCATGAATCCGCTGCATCACGACGCCGTCGTCGTTGTCGACGAGCGTCGTGCGCCACGCTTCGTGGCGTCCGATCACCTGATCGAGCGCGCGCTGCAGCGCGTCGCGGTCGAGCACGCCGTCGATCGTCCAGTGCGCGGCGATGTGATATGCGGCACTCGCGTCACGCGTTTGCGCGAGCACCCAGAAACGTTGTTGCGCGAGCGAGGCGGCACGGTCGACGTACGGTGCGACCGATACGGCCGCTTCTGCCGGCAAACGGCGAGCGGGAATAGCGGCCAGCGGCTCGCCGGTTTCTCGTTCCGAACGGTCGACCGCTTCAGCCAGTTCGAAGAGCGCCGGATCGGCGAACAGCGTATCGAGCCGCAGGTTCACGCGCGATGCGGCACGGATCGCCGCCTGCAACTGCATCGCGGCGAGCGAATCGGCGCCCAGCGCGAAGAAACGGTCATCGCGCGACGGCGTGACGTCGAGGCCGAGCAGCGTCTGCCAGAGGCCGGCGAGTTGCCGTTCGGTCGGCGTGCGCGGTGCGTCGCCGCTGCCTTGCGCGGTGTCGCGCGCGGCGGCAATCTTCTCGCGCAGCGCGGCCCGGTCGATCTTGCCGTTCAGCGTATACGGCAGCGCATCGCACCGCACGAACCGGTGCGGCTGCCATGCGGCCGGCAGTTGCTCGGCCACGTGTGCTTTCAGCGCCGCATCGTCGGCTGCCGCGCGCAGTGCGACGCACGCGATCAGCCGCGTCGGCCCGTTGCCGGTTTCGGCGACCACGGCCGCGTCGGCCACGGCCGGATGCGAACGCAGGCACGCGGCGATTTCAGCGGGCTCCACGCGCACGCCGCGCACCTGGACCTGGTCGTCGAGGCGGCCGAGATAGTCGAATGCGCCGTCGTCGCGCAGCCGTGCGAGGTCGCCCGTGCGGTACACGCGCGCACCGGGTTCACCATCGGCATCGGGAATGAAACGTTCGGCCGTCAGCGCCGGACGGCCGTGATAGCCGCGCGCGACGCAGACGCCGCCCAGCAGCAGTTCGCCCACGCCATCGGCCTCGCCGCCGTCGACGCGCGCGACGCGCGGGCCGATCACGCGGCCGATCGGCAACGACGCATACGCATCGTCGTCGGCCAGCGCGGGCGTCTCGCCCGGCTCGACGGGCCACAGCATCGGCGAGATCACGGCCTCGGTCGGCCCGTAGCCGTTGATCAGGCGTGCCGACGGGAACGTGCTGCGCACGAATTCGAACGCCTGTTGTGGCAACGCTTCACCACCGAACGCGAGCACGCGCAACGCCGGCGGCACGCCATCGCGCGCGGCCACCGCCGCGAATTCGCGCAGGTACGCGGGCGGGAACGCGGCCACGTTGACCGCTTCACTCACCATCAGCGCATGCGCGGCATCCGGCGCGAACGGCTGCGGCGGCGCCACGACGATGCTGGCACCGGTCGCGAGCGGCGCGAGCCAGCATTCGTGCGCGGCGTCGAAATTGACCGACGCGAAATGCAGCAGGCGGTCGCCGGGCTCGATCGGCAGCGCGGCCGCGAGCGCGTCGCAGTGTGCGGCCAGCGGCCCGTGTTCGACGACGACCGCCTTCGGCGTGCCGGTCGAACCCGACGTATAGATCATGTACGCGGCCGAACGCGGGTGGACGGACACTGCTTCGTCATCGGCGGCGATCGCGTGCCCGTCCGACGCTTCGACTGCCGCGTCAAACGCATGTTCGAACGGCTGGCCGAGCGCCGCACGGCCGGCCGCGTCGACGATTCCGTGCCGCAACTGCGCATCCTGGACGATCCAGTCGAGGCGCGCGGCCGGATGACGCGGATCGAGCGGCACGAACACACCGCCCGCCTTCAGCACAGCCAGCAGCGCGACGAACAGCTCGCCCGAACGCTCGACGCACACGCCCACCCGCACTTCCGCGCCGACGCCGGCCGCGCGCAGCTGCCGGGCCAGCCGCGACGCCCGCGCATCGAGCGCACCGCGCGACAGCCGCAAATCATTCTGGAAAGGGATCGCGATCGCGGGTGCGTCGGGCGCGATGCGCGCCAGTTCGCGGATTCGGTGATGCAGCGCAGTCGGGAAACTCGTCATGTGCGTGAAATCCTTCGGTCCGGCCGCTTCGGCCAAGTCTCGGGGCCGCTTGGGGCGGCTTCACTGATGTGACGAACGGCGCGGCCGATTTTTTACCGTTTTGTACGCAAAGCGCGTGCAAACGCTTTTTTTGAACACGCCGCTAAATATTTGCGCGGCCCGTTCGTCTATCAGGGAGGAAAGCCGGAACGGGGCCCCGCCTCGCTAGCCGCTTTCGCGTTTTCGCCTGCCCTCCCTTTACCGACGTTGCCGATGACAGCTGCCCACGAGCCTTCTCCCCCGCCGTCCCTCGACGCTTCCCCCGGCCGCCCCGCGGCGCGCCTGATCCTCGCGCTGTTGCGCGAAAGCCGCGCGTCACTCGTGCTGGCGCTCACCGCGTGCGTGCTGAACGGCGTCGCGAGCGTGCTGCTCGTCGCGACGCTGAACCGCGCGCTCTCGCAGCCGGGCGCCGCCGACGCGTCGCTCGCGTGGCGCTTCGCGCTGTGCGCGGTAATCGCGCTCGTCACGCGGATCGTGTCGGGCACGCTGTTCGCGCGCCTGTCACAGGACACGATGGCGCGGCTGCGCGTGCATCTCGCGCGGCGCGTCGGCGCGGCCGAGCTGCGCGACATCGAGCGGATCGGCGCGGCGCCCGTGCAGTCGGTGTTGACCGACGACGCGACCAACGTGTCGATGCTGTTCTTCGCGCTGCCGAACCTGGTCATGCACGGCTCGATCGTGTTCGGCTGCCTCGGCTATCTCGCGTGGCTGTCGTGGCCGGTGTGCCTGCTGGCGCTGGCCGCGATCGTCGCCGGCTCGCTCGGCTATCACACCGGCGACCGCCGCGCGATCGCATCGCTCGAAGCGGCCGGCCAGGCGCAGGACCGGCTGTTCGGCTATCTCGGCTCGCTGTTTTCCGGCGCGAAGGAGCTGAAGCTGCACGATGAGCGCGCCCGCCAGTTCGTCGACGGCCAGCTCGGCGCAGCGATCGGCGAAGTGCGCGACCACCGCCGCCGCGCGTTCAGCGCGTACGCGGTCGGCGTCGGCTGGATCATCTTCCTCTTCTATGCGTTCCTCGGCGTCGCGTCGTTCTGGCCGCAGCTCGGCGTGCATGCCGATCCGTCGGCGGCCGCCGGCTACGTCGTGGTGTTCCTGTTCATGCTCGTGCCGCTCGACGGGTTGCTGAACAACCTGCCGACCGTCAACGCGGCACGCGTGTCGCTCACGCGGATCGAAGGCGTGATGGCCGAATTCGGCGCGCTGCGCACGGTGCCGCCCGCGTCGGACGCTCCCGACGTGCCGCCGGCCGGCGCGGTCACGCTGCGCGGTGTCACGCATGCGTACTTCCACGAACGCGACGAACGGATGTTCAGCATCGGGCCGATCGACCTGACGATCCAGCCGGGCGAGCTGGTGTTCATCGTTGGCGGCAACGGCAGCGGCAAGACGACGCTCGCGAAGGTGCTGACGGGGCTCTACGAGCCCGAGGAAGGCACGATCGAGGTCGACGGCCGCACGATCGGCTGGCGCGAGCGCGCCGCGTACCGGCAGCGCTTCAGCGCAGTGTTCAACGATTTCCACCTGTTCGATGCGCTGCTCGGCATCGTCGATCCCGACGATCCGTCCCGCGCACAGGCCGACGCGCGCGCAAACGCGCTCGTCGCGAAGCTCGCGCTCGATCACAAGGTGAAGGTGGTCGACGGCGCGTTCTCGACCCGCGCGCTGTCGACCGGGCAGCGCAAGCGGCTCGCGCTCGTCGTCGCGTACCTGGAGGACCGGCCGTTCTACCTGTTCGACGAATGGGCGGCCGATCAGGATCCGTCGTTCAAGGCCGTGTTCTACGAGCAATTGCTGCCCGAGCTGCGTGCGCGCGGCAAGGCCGTGATCGTGATCACGCACGACGATCGCTACTTCGATCTCGCCGACCGCTTGCTGAAGCTCGACAACGGGCGCATCGTCAGCGACACGACGCCGGCGCGGTCACGCGCGCAGGATGGCGTCGATGCGCTGAGCGCGTAACACGTCAGTCGATGGAAAAAATCGCCGACGCGCCGCAATCGCGGTGCGTCGGCGATTTTCGTTTCAGGAAGCAATGCGTCTGGCGCGTAGCGCGATCGCGGAACGCCTCGGGCGATTCACCGCGAGTCCCGCGCGCATGCAGCGGCCGCCGCCGGCGAGCACGCCGCTCGAGCGCATCGCATCGAGCGCGACCGCCGGCCATGCTGCCAGGTCGAGCCGGATCGCCGCGTGGCGCGCGCTGGCCGACCGCAATGCCCTGCCCGTCGAAGTCGAAGTGGCGTCATCCACCGATCGACCACCGCGCACTCAACGCACGGCCGGCAGCTTCAGCATCGTATCGGTCATCACGTCGGCCAGCTTCAGCGCCGACATCGGCCCGCCGAACCCCCAGATATTGCGTTCGATGAGCGCGATCCGGTGTTCCCGCATCGCGGGCACGAAGCGCCACACCGGCGAATCGAGTTTCTCGGACAACGGCACGTCCATTCCCGATGCGGTCACGAACAGCACGGCCAGCTCCCGCTGCCTGAGCAGGTCGGCCGACGTCACGTACAGCGTGCCTTCCCGCGTCGGCTTCTTCGGCCACGGATCGAGCCCGAGCGCCCGCGCGAGGCCCGCCGACGTGCTGTTGCCCGTATAGGCCCAGTAGCGGTCGGGCAAACCCAGATCCTGCAGCAGCGCGATGCGCTCGCCCTTGCGTCCGGCGGCCGTGAGCCGCGCCGCATTGCGCGCGATGCCCGCATCGAGTTGCGCATCGACCGCCTGCGCACGTGCGTCGCGCCCCGTCACCGCACCGATCGTCCGGAAGATCTGCCGCATCCAGTCGAGCTGCGTGACCGGCACACCGCCGTCCGACACGTTCGGGCTGAACTGGAACAGGATCGTCGGCGCGATCCGGTCGAGCGCGTCGAAAATCGGCGCATGCCGGAAACCGACACCGATGATCAGGTCGGGCTTGACCGCCGCGATCGCTTCGAGGCCCGGCTCCTGGCGCGAACCGATGTCGGTCACGTTCGCGAGCCGCTCGCTTTGATAGCCGAGCCAGCCCGGATAGAACGCCGTATCGGCCATCCCGACCGGTACGAGGTCGAGCGCGATCACGCTTTCCGCGAACATGAAGTCGAGCGCGACCACGCGCTGCGGGCGCACCGGCATCGTCGCGCTCGCCTGCGACACGACGGGATTGCCGGCCAGCGACACGGCACCCGGCGCACGCACGCCCTGAGCACGATGGGCGTCGAGGGTTGCGGCAACGGCGCCGGACGACGCGGAAAACGCGCCGCAGCACGCGGCGCCGAGCGCTGCGAGTGCGCGGAGCGCGTGCCGGCGGCCGGCATCCGTCACCGGATCGCGTCCTGCTCGGCCAGCGCCGTGTCGTCCATCGTCAGTAGCAGCGGGCAGCTTCCACACAGTTGCGTTTCTCCAGGAATTTCATAGCGCAGGCAGCACACGCGGCGCGCGCGAAACGGCGTCGGCAGCAGCGCCGAGCGCGGCACGGCATCGCGCACGGGCACGCGCAGCGGATTCGGTTCGCCGTGCACGCAGCTCGAACCGAACAGCCAGTCCGCATCGCGGACGGGATCGGCAGCGCATGGCAGCGAACGATACGTATCGAGCAGATAGTCGAGCAGGTTGCCTGCGTTGCTCCACAGCACGCGCGGCGTGACGCGGCCCATCGCCGCGAGCAGGTCGATCACCGCGCCGAGATGCGCGACGAGCCCCGCGTAGCGTGGCGCCGGCTCGTCGCACGATTCGCCGAGTGCATCGTGCGTGAAGTACAGCGCCGCGGGCATCCCGTCGTCGAGCGCGACGAACGTGCGCTCGGGTGTCATGTCGAGCGGCCGGCCGAGCGTCAGCGCGGCGACGACGCCGGCCGGCGCCGCGCGGCCGAAATAGTATTTGCTCCATTGCGACATCAGCGCGCGCGCATGCTGCGCCGGATCGCCGCCGTAATGGCGGACCATCGCGTCGAGCACGATGTCGCGGTGTGCGGGCAACGCGCTGACCGAAGCGCTCGCGCAGCGTCACGCGGATGCCGAAGCCGCGTCGCAGCGCCACGCGGCAGCGATCGCCGAAGCCGAGGCCGCCGCGCAACGTCATCACGCGGCAGCAACCGACGCCGATGCGGCCGCGCAGCGCCATGCGACCGCGACCGTCGAAGCCGAGGCCGCTGCGAAGCGTCACGCGGAAGCGACCGCCGAAGCCGAAACGGCCACGCAGCGTCACGCGGCTGCGATCGCCGAAGCCGAAACCGCCGCGCAGCGCCACACGGCTGCCATCGCCGAAGCCGAAGCGCTCGCGCAGCAGCACACGCAGGCGATCGCGGAAACGCAGGCCGCCGCGCAGCGTCATGCCGACGCGACCGCCGAGGCCGAAGCCGTCACGCAGCGCCATACCGAAGCGATCGCGCAGGCCGAGGCCGCCGCGCAACGCCACGCCGACGCCACCGCGCAAGCCGAGGCGCTCACGCAGCGCCACACCGAAGCGATCGCACAAGCCGAAGCGGCTGCGCAGCACCACGCGAAGGCCATCGCCGACGCCGAGGCGCTGGTCGAGGCCGTCGTCAAGGAAGCCGCAACGAACGCCGTCGCCGCCACCGCCGTTGCCGCGGAAGTCGTCGAACCTGCGCCGGCCGGCACGCCGGCGGCGGAGCCGGCCGTGATCGCGCCCGCGCCGGCTGCCGTCGAGACGGTCGAAGCAGCGACCGACGCCGAAACGGCCATCGCCGCGACGGCGCAAGCCGAAACGCCGGTTGAAGCCGAACCCATCGCCGACGCGCTGGTCCCGGCCCCGGCCGACAAATCGACGCTGCACGTGTCGCGTCCGACGCAGAACGAACTCACGCTGACCATCAACGGCGAATCGATCACGCTGCATCCGGAGCAACTGAGCCAGCTGATCGAGGAACTCGCGCATGCACGTGCGTCGATGCAGCCGGAGCCGCCGCCCGGCATCCCGGCCGGCTGGCGCTTCGTGACGACGAAGAACCCGATGATGGCCGTGCAGAAGCAGACGAACGGCGACCGCCTGCTGGTGGCCCGCCACACGGGCTACGGCTGGGTGCCGTTCACGTTCTCGCCGGACGTCGTGGTGCAGATGTACATGATGCTGACCCAGCGCTAAGCACCGGCAAGCCGTCCCGCCGAAAACGAAACAGCCCGACCGGTTCGCACCGATCGGGCTGTCTGTTTTCTTCCGGCTACCGGGAGGAGCGCCTCCCGGCAAACGCTCAGCGATCCACCGGCGCCTGCACGCGCGCCTTCCACTGGCCGCCCTTGCCGCGCCAGTAACGCCACGCGGACGCGAACGTCGCGCCGACGTAGAACAGCGCGACGAGCGGCAGCGCCGGCGCCCACAGCGGCGAGCGCCGGTAGTAGCGCAGCATCGGCGCATACGCGGCGCACATCGACGCCCACGCGAGCCACGCCGGCCATGCGCGCGCGCCGTACGCGAGCGCCGCGGCGGGCGGCACGAGATAGATGATCGTCATCCCGAGCAGCGTGCCGGCCAGCAGCAGCGGCGAATAGTGCAGCTGCGTGAACGCGGTGCGCGCGATCATGTTCCAGATGTCGCGCCAGCTGTCGTACGGGCGCAACGACACACTGCGGTCGGCCAGGTCGAGCCGGATCGGATGGCGGCCTTCGCCGCGATGCTTGATCTGCGCGGCAAGGCTGCAGTCGTCGATCAGCGCGCCGCGGATCGACTCGATGCCGCCCGCTTCCTCGAGCGCCGTGCGCTTGACGAGCATGCAGCCGCCCGCGGCGCCGGCTGTCCGGTTGCGCGGGTTGTTGATCCACGAGAACGGGTAGAGCTTCGCGAAGAAGAACACGAACGCCGGGATCAGCGCCTTTTCCCAGAACGAATCGCAGCGCAGCCGCACCATCAGCGACACGAGATCGCGGTTCTCGGCCTGCGCGCGCGTGACGAGTTGCGCGACGGCGTCGGGCGGATGGCCGATGTCGGCATCCGTCAGCAGCAGGTAGTCGGCCGGCAGGCCGAGCGTCTGCACCGCCGCGATCCCCTGCGACTGCGCCCACACCTTGCCCGACCAGCCGGCCGGCAGCGGCTTGGCGGTCAGCACCGTCAGCCGGTCGGCGCGGTTGATCGCGAGCGCGGCCGCGCGGGCCGCGTCAGCGGTGCCGTACTGCCTGCGTGTATCGGAAGAGACCAAGATCTACGAGAAGCTGATCCGCAACTCGTCGCTGGCCGAGGCCGTGTGCGCGCCGGGCACGCTGAAGATGATGTCGCAGTTCTCGGTGCTG
>NZ_JAAGPM010000141.1:0-20097 GCF_017104865.1 Burkholderia sp. Ac-20349 | reverse complement strand
TGCGGACAACCTCGATGCGAAGCTGCACAAGTGGATCCAGGAAGGCTTCGTCCGGCGCGAAGCCGGCGACCGCGCGGCACCCGCTCATCGTGGCGAGTTCATGCAGGACCTGCGCCGCGCGCAGTCGGCACGCGTGGGCGTGCGGTTACGGAACGGGTGGCGGGCAGGCGTGCCGGTCGGATCGGCGCGGGCGGGTGCGCGTCTTCATCGGTGGCGCGCGGCAGCAGCTGCTGATGTCGTGGCGGCGCGGCCGGTGGCAAAGGCGCGCGTTCGACCTATACGGACGATGATGGCGACGCTCGCCGACGACGCGCAACCGGTCGCCGCACGGCGACGGCGAGACAGCGCGCAAGCGCGCGCCACAGACGGGATTCGCATGTCTCCCCCACCCAGATGGATTCGGCCTGTCAGCGGCCGTGTCCAAAGATCTTATGAAACCTTTTATTGGTATTCAAGTGGTATCAATCTGGCGCTAAATTGGCATCGACGCGCCGGGCCTGCCCGGCCGGCCGGGGCGAAAAAAAACCTCGCGCGAGGCGAGGTTCCTTCCGGACGGCGGCCGCGTGACCGGCCGTACGCGTCAGTCGCGGACGCGTGCTTCCTGCGTCTTCTGCCGCGCTTCGAGCCACATCGCATTGACGATGCCGAACGACAGCGCGACGCCGATACCGAGAATCCAGCTGAAATACCACATGATCCGACTCCTTGCGAAACGGTGGGCGAGGGCGCGTGCGCGCCCCGTCCCGGTTCAAAGCATCAATACATCGAATGCTTGTTCTCTTCGAGCACTTCGCGCGTGACCTTGCCGCGCATCACGCGATACACCCAGCTGGTGTAGAGCAGGATGAGCGGCAGGAACACGATCACCGCGAACAGCATCACCTGCAGCGTCATGTGGCTCGACGTCGAATCCCACACGGTCAGGCTGCTGCGCGGGTCGAGCGACGACGGCATGATGAACGGGAACATCGAGAAGCCGGCGGTGAGGATCACGCCGGTGATCATCAGGCCCGTGCAGAAGAACGCCGTCTTTTCCTGCTTCGAGCCGGCGAGCAGCAGCGCGAGCAGGCCGCCCGCAATCGCGACGACGGGCGCCGCGATCATCCACGGGAATTCGCCGTAGTTCGCGAGCCACAGGCCCGAGCCCGCAGCGACGTCCTTGAGCAGCGGGTTCGCGACCGTATCGGTCGGCGCGGCGTGCGTGATGTGGAAGCCGCCGATGGTGGACGCGATCAGCACGCCGGCCAGCACGAACAGCACGACCGCGAGGAACGACGCCACGCGCAGCGCGACCGATGCACGGCGTGCGATCACGCCTTCCGTCTTCATCTTGATGAAGGCCGCGCCGTGCGCGACGAGCATCGTGAGGCTGACGAGCCCGCACAGCAGCGCGAACGGGTTCAGCAGCGCCCAGAAGCTGCCGTAGTAGGTCACGCGCAGGTCGCTGTCGAACTTGAACGGCACGCCTTGCAGCAGGTTGCCGAACGCGACGCCGAACACGAGTGCCGGCACGAAGCCGCCGATGAACAGGCCCCAGTCCCAGCCCGCGCGCCAGCGCGGGTCAGGCCGCTTGCTGCGGTAGTCGAAGCCCACCGGCCTGAAGAACAGCGCGAACAGCACGAGCAGCATCGCGAAGTAGAAGCCGGAGAACGACGCCGCGTAGACGAGCGGCCAGGCCGCGAACATCGCGCCGCCGGCCGTGATCAGCCACACCTGGTTGCCTTCCCACGTCGCACCGACGGTGTTGACGATGATGCGGCGCTCCTCGTCGGTCTTGCCGAGGAACGGCAGCAGCGCGGTCGCGCCCATGTCGAAGCCGTCGGTGACGGCGAAGCCGATCAGCAGCACGCCGACGAGCAGCCACCAGATCAGCTTGAGAGTTGCATAGTCCATAGCGATTCCTTGTTCCGTTTCAGGTGCGTGCTCACGCCGGGGCGCGCTCGCTGGCGGCCGCGATTTCGTGGTGATAGCGGCCGGTATGCAGCGACGACGGGCCGAGGCGCGCGTACTTGAACATCAGCTTGATCTCGATGACGAACAGCGCGGTGTAGAACAGGATGAAGCCCGCGAGACTCAGGTACAGGTCGCTCGGCTGCAGGCTCGACGCGGACAGGTGCGTCGGCAGCACGCCGGCGATCGTCCACGGCTGGCGGCCGAGTTCGGCGACGATCCAGCCGAATTCGATCGCGATCCACGGCAGCGGGATCGCCCACACCGCATAGCGGAGGAACCAGCGGCGGTTGTCCTGCAGCAGTTCGCGGCGCGCGCAGAACCAGAATGCGGCGATGAACGTCGCGACGAACAGGAAGCCGAGGGCCACCATGATCCGGAACGAGAAGAACACGGGCGCGACCGGCGGGATCGTCTTCTTCGCGGCGGCCTTGATCTGCTCGGGCGTCGCGTCGACCACGTTCGGCGTGAACTGCTTGAGCATCAGCCCGTAGCCGAGATACTGCTTGTGCTGGTCGAACAGCGCGCGGGTCGCGTCGCTCGTGTCGCCCTGCTTGATCTTCTGCAGCGCGCCGTACGCGATCATCCCGCTCTGGATGTGCTCCTCGCTGTGCTTCGCGAGGTCACGCAGGCCGATCACCGGTTCGTCGATCGAGCGCGTCGCGATCAGGCCGAGCGCATACGGGATCTTGATCGCGTAGTCGGTGCGCTGTTCTTCCTGGTTCGGAATGCCGATCAGCGTGAACGATGCGGGCGCCGGCTGCGTTTCCCATTCGGATTCGATCGCGGCGAGCTTCATCTTCTGTACTTCGCCGGTCGTATAGCCCGATTCGTCGCCGAGCACGATCACGCAGAGCGTCGCCGCGAGGCCGAAGCCGGCCGCGACCGCGAACGAGCGCAGCGCGAAGTCGACGTCGCGCTTCTTCAGCAGGTACCACGACGACACGCCGAGCACGAACATCGCCGCCGACACGTAGCCGGCCGACACCGTGTGCACGAACTTCACCTGGGCGACCGGGTTGAACAGCACGTCGAACAGGCTCGTCATCTCCATGCGCATCGTCTGGTAGTTGAACTCGGCGCCGACCGGGTTGTTCATCCAGCCGTTCGCGACGAGGATCCACAGCGCGGACAGGTTCGAGCCGAGCGCGACGAGGAACGTGACCATCAGGTGCTTGACCTTCGACAGGCGGTTCCAGCCGAAGAAGAACAGGCCGACGAACGTCGATTCGAGGAAGAACGCCATCAGGCCTTCGACCGCGAGCGGCACGCCGAAGATGTCGCCGACATAGTGCGAGTAGTACGACCAGTTCGTACCGAACTGGAATTCGAGCGTGATGCCGGTGGTCACGCCCATCGCGAAGTTGATGCCGAACAGCTTGCCCCAGAACTGGGTCATGTCCTTGTAGACCTGTTTGCCGGTCATCACGTAAACGGCTTCCATGATGACGAGCAGCCAGGACAGGCCGAGCGTCAACGGCACGAACAGGAAGTGGTAGAGCGCCGTGATGCCGAACTGCAGACGTGACAGATCGACAACTTCACTACTTATCATGGTGGTCTCCCTCGGTAGATGCAGGCGCCGGTACCGAGAGCAGCTTCTCGGCGACGGCGGCAGGCGGCAACGACATGTGCTCGGCCTGCGGATGATTGAAGAATGCGTATTTGAGCGACATCAGGAGGATCAGCTTGACGATCAGCACCAGGGTGATGTCGCGGGCGAGGGTCGGTCCGCGTGCCCACGCGGCGATGCGCGCGCGCCAGCCGATCGTACCGGCCGGCCGCGGAGGAGGCGGCGCAGGCTCTTTATTGATCGAGATCAAGGCGATTATCCTGAATCGATTTAGGTCGGATTTGGGGCGACTTTACGTCGGATTTATGACGGCTGTGAAGCTGTTTTAATCCTTCTGCGCCTGACATGCCAATTTTAAAAGGACCGCTTTCCAATGCCGAGTGCTGCGCTGCGGCAGACCGTCGCGAAACACGGGCCGAAATTTGAGGCAGATCAAGGTTATGCGGAAGGGGCCCGCAAACGGCCTATTACCTGACGAATCAGGTCAATTAATCGGCAAAGAAACGAGTGGAGAAACGAACGAAGAAACGAGTGAAATGCAGGGGAAAAGACGGGCGAAAAAAAACCGCTGCCGGGCGGGCAGCGGTTTTTGATGAAGCGCTCTAAATCGCGGCGATTTACGCGTATTCGGCGAGGGCGGTGCGCATCTTTTTCATCGCGCTCGCTTCGATCTGGCGGATGCGTTCCGCCGACACGCCGAACTCGGCGGCGAGATCGTGCAGCGTCGAGCCGCCCGAACCGTCGTCGTCGACGTGCAGCCAGCGCGCCTCGATGATGCGGCGGCTGCGCGCGTCGAGTGCGCCGAGTGCCTGCGCGATGCCGTCCGTCTGCAGCGTGTCGCGCTGACGCGCGGCGAGCACGGCGGTCGGTTCGTTGTGCGAGTCGGCCAGGTAGGCGATCGGCGCGTACGACTCCTCGCCGTCTTCGACCTGCCCTTCGAGCGCGATGTCGCCGCCCGACAGGCGCGTTTCCATTTCGGTCACGTCTTCGCGCTTGACGTTGAGTTCCTTCGCGAGGCCGTCGATTTCCTCGGGCGTCATCGCCTGCAAGCCCTTCTTGTGGCTGCGCAGGTTGAAGAACAGCTTGCGCTGCGCCTTGGTCGTCGCGACCTTCACCGTGCGCCAGTTGCGCAGGATGTACTCGTGGATCTCGGCCTTGATCCAGTGGATCGCATACGACACGAGACGCACGTTCTGGGCCGGATCGAAGCGCTTCACGGCCTTCATCAGGCCGATGTTGCCTTCCTGGATCAGGTCGCCGTGCGGCAGGCCGTAGCCGAGATAGTTGCGCGAGATCGACACGACGAGCCGCAGGTGCGACAGCACGAGGCGGCGTGCCGAGTCGAGATTGTTGCCTTCACGGAATTCGGTTGCGTACTGGCGTTCCTCTTCGGCGGTCAGCAGCGGAATGCGGTTGACGGCCTGGATATACGCGTCGATGTTGCCAAGCTGGCCCGGCAACATCGATTGGGCTGCGAGCGCCAGCGAGCCTGCCGATGCGGCCTTGGCCGGCGTCGGGCTCAGGGTGTTCGGGAGGGTCAGGGCGTTGCTCACTAAAAAAACTCCTTTGGAATCAGGGACAAACCCCCGGTCTCGAATGAAATTCCGTGGGCCATCTTAGCACTCCCGCAAGACGAGTGCTAATTCCTTAGAGCAAGCGTGGGCATCGGAGTTCCCGCTTTTTCTATCGAGCCACTCGAGCCGATAGTCTAATCTGCGACAGAGGTGGAGAAGCGAAGTTCCGTAAGCCGTTGTTTCTGATGGTAATCAGTAGACGATTTCAATTTTTGTCGTTTTGGAAGGAAGCCATTTCGCTTTGTGATGCCGATTCGAAAAGTCCTTTACCATACCATTCAGTTCGCTCGAGCCGGCCGAAGCGGCAGGCTCCATTCAACCCATAAAGTTGGAGTGTCAGATGAACAATAAGAAGAATCGCCGGCCCCGCAGCCGGCTTGCGCTGCACGCGATGCTGGCGGCGTCCCTTCTGGGTGGATCGGGTGCGGCATGCGCGGATCGATGGGGGATTCAGGCGGGCGGCGGCTTTTCGGATCGCCGCGGGGTCGACAAGGCCGATCTCGGCGTGGTGTGGGATCCGGGCTGGAACTGGTGGGAAATCGGCGGCTGGCACTTCGCGTTCGTCGTGGAAGGGCACGCCGGCTACTGGCATACGGGCGGCAACGTCCACAGCAGCATCGGCGAATTCGGCGTGACGCCGATGTTCCGCTTCATCAAGAGCGCCGGGGCGATCCGCCCGTTCATCGAGGCCGGTGGCGGCGTCCGGCTGCTGACGCACCCGACGATCTCGGACAGTTTCTCGATGGGGACCGCGTTCCAGTTCGCACCGACCGCGGGGGTGGGCGTGCAGTTCGGCCAACGGCAACAGTATCAGGTCGGCTACCGTTTTGAACATGTGTCTAACGCGGGTATCAAAGAGCCGAATCCTGGTATAAATTTCCACCAGTTCTACTTGCAGTACAACTTCTGATCCGCACGCCCGCGCACGGCGTGCGCGTTGCCGAGGAGTCAGGCGATGGCGAAGGTGGTCGATGCGGTCCGCGCGCTCGAGCGCGACCGGTTCCGGGCGATGGTGGACGGGGACGGCGAAGCGCTCGACACGCTTTTGTCGGACAAGGTGTTCTTCGTGCACACCAACGGCAAACGCGAAACCAAGCAGCAGTTCATCGACGCCATCGTCGCCGGCCGCCGCCGCTATCGCCAGATCGAAATCCAGTCGCAGGACGTGCTGCCCGTCGGCGATGCAACCTGCGTCGTCACCGGGCGCGCGTTGATCGAGATGGAAACGAACAACGGCGGCCTGGTCTTCCCGATTGCGTATACCTCTGTCCACACCCACGAGCAGGGCCGCTGGTGCCTGTTCGCGTGGCAGGCGACGCGGTGCGCGACCGAGACCTGAGCGCGCGTGGCGCTCCTTTTCATGTCCCGACCGAAGCGGCCTTCTGGGCCGCTTTTTGCTGCCTCGTGCGGCGCGGATCGCGCGGCGCACGGGCGGTCACGCTCCGCTCGCTGACGTTGGAACCCTGAAACGGAACCCGGCGCTCAGGCCGCCGCGCGGCGATCCGCGCAGTGCCAGGCCGAGCGGTTGATCGCGCTGACGATCGCATCGAGCGCGGCGCTCGCCGCATCGGCGTGCAGGCCGACACCGTGCCGCAGCGGCGCATCGCCGACCCGGCAGCCGACCGATACCGCGATCCGCCCATCCGTCGTGCGTGCGTGTTCGCACGACGCGACGTCGATCGCGGCGTCGGCGGCCGCCGCGAAGGCCGCGGCCAAACGTCGCACGGCATCGTCGGGCGTCGTGTCCATCGCCGCAGCAGCAGCGATCTCGCGGTTCCGCCAGCGCGCGCCGCTGCCGTGTCGTGCAGCCGGCCCGTCGGTGTCGAAGAATTCGCGTGCGAACAGTGCGCAGATCGCGTCGCCCGTCACTTCCTCGCCGGACGCGTCGGCGAGCGTCTGCACCGCATGGCTGAATTCGATCTGCACGCGGCGCGTCGGCGTGAAGCCCATTCCGCGTTCGAGCAGGAACGTCGCGCCGCCCTTGCCGGACTGGCTGTTCACGCGGATCACCGCGTCATAGCTGCGGCCGAGGTCGGCCGGGTCGATCGGCAGGTACGGCACTTCCCAGGCCGCGTCGGGGCGCTGCTGTGCGAAGCCTTTGCGGATCGCGTCCTGGTGCGAGCCCGAGAACGCGGTGAACACGAGGTCGCCCGCGTACGGATGGCGCGGATGCACGGGAATCTGGTTGCAGCGTTCGACGATGCGGCGCACGGCATCGATGTCGGAGAAGTCGAGGCCCGGATCGATGCCCTGCGTGTAGAGATTCAGCGCGAGCGTGACGAGATCGACGTTGCCGGTGCGCTCGCCGTTGCCGAACAGGCAGCCCTCGATGCGGTCGGCGCCTGCGAGCAGCGCGAGTTCGGCCGCCGCGACCGCGGTGCCGCGGTCATTGTGTGGATGCACGGACAGCACGATGCTGTCGCGATACGCGAGGTTGCGGTCCATCCACTCGATCTGGTCGGCGAATACGTTCGGGCTCGCGGCCTCGACGGTGGCCGGCAGGTTGACGATCATCTTGTGATCGCGGGTCGGGCGCCAGGTTTGCGCGACCGCGTCGCAGATCTCGCGCGCGAACGTCAGCTCGGTCATGCTGAAGGTTTCCGGCGAGTACTGGAAGGTCCACTGCGTGTCGGGGCGCGCGGCGGCGTGCTCCTTGATGATGCGCGTGCCGTCGATCGCGAGCGCTTTCACGTCGGCCTTCGACATCCCGAACACGATGCGGCGGAACGACGGGCAGACCGCGTTGTACAGGTGCACGATCGCGCGCGGCACGCCTTCGAGCGCGTCGAACGTGCGGGCGATCAGGTCTTCGCGCGCCTGTACGAGCACTTCGATCGTCACGTCGTCGGGAATCCGCTTGTCGTCGATCAGCTTGCGGACGAAATCGAAGTCGGTTTGCGACGCCGACGGAAAACCGACTTCGATCTCCTTGAACCCGATCGCCACCAGCATCTCGAAGAATTCGAGCTTCTGCTCGATGCTCATCGGCTCGATCAGCGACTGGTTGCCGTCGCGCAGGTCGGTGCTCATCCAGACGGGCGCGCGCTCGATGGTGCGCGACGGCCATTTGCGGCCATTGAGGCGGACGGGCTCGAACGGGCGGTACTTGTCTTGCGGATTGCGCTGCATCTTCTGGACCTCGGGTCTCAAGTCGCGAGCGAAGACGGGTGGCATGGGCGACGGTTGGCGCTGCCTCGCTCCGCGGCACGTAAGCGCGCTGCGGATGCGGATGATCTTCGCGAATCGGCCGACGGATAGACGGACGAAGGCTGACGACTTCGGGTTGTAAAAACTGCGAGAGGGGTACTGCGAGGAACTGCTGGGAGGGACCGTGCGGACAGCACACGGCGCTACGAAAGCCTTAGGCTAGTCGTAGCGATAGCGGCCGCGCTAGGCGGCCGGAGGTAATTCGGAGGGTGTTCGGAAAGGAACGCATGGGGACAACTCTAAGTCAGGATGCGTTCTCGTGTCAAATGCCCCGCAAGCGGGGCCGGTTCGCGAGCGCGCCGTCAGCGCGCGATGCGGGCGATCTGCACGATCGTCGCGACCTGCCGGGCGACCGTGTCGGGCACCGGCACTTCGCCGCGCAATACGGCGTCGGTCCACGCGGCCGTCGTGGCCGCATCGCGCGATTCGGGCAGCGCGACGGGGGACGCATCGGTCGACGAGCGTTCCGCCTCGATCAGCGTGTCGCACACGCCGTCGTGCAGCCAGTCGACCTGCACCTGGCGTCGCGTATCGGCCACGGCTTCGCCCTCGGTGCCGCGTGCCAGCAGCGCGCCGCCGAGCGCGGCGTCCGGATGGTCGCGGAACAGCTGCGCGAGGCTGTCGCGGTACGGCGGGTGCGTGTAGTTGACGAGCCGCAGGCCGGCCGGCGCGAACGGCTGCAGGATCTTCACGAGCGTGTGCGTCGAGTTGCGCACGCCGAGCACGCTGCGCATCGACAGCAGATGCGCGATGCGCGGCGCCAGCACCTCGATCGACGCGAACGCGACGCGGCGCTCGGCAAGCGTGTCCTCGATCGCATCGTGCGATGCCGACGGCGCGAGCGACAGTGCTGAAAAGATCTCGGCGCTCGTCACGCGGCCCGGATCCTGCTCGACGCCATGCACGAGCACCGGCACGCCTTCGCGCGCGAGCAGCAGCGCGAGCAGCGGCACGAGGTTCGGTTGCTTGCGCGCGCCGTTGTAGCTCGGGATCGACACGGGGCGGAACGCGGCGTCCTGCACGTGCACCGGCGCGAACGACGCCTGCGCGGCGGCGAGCATCGCGGCCAGCTCGTCGGCGGATTCGCCCTTCAGCCGATAGGCGATCAGGATCGCGCCGAGTTCGACGTCCGACACGCGCGCGTCGAGCATCGCGCGATAGAGCTCGAACGTGTCCTCGGCGGACAGCGCGCGCGCGCCGTGCGGGCCGCGGCCGATTTCCTTGATGAAGCGGGCGCACGGGAACGGAACGGCAGCGGGATCGTGGGAAGCGGTCATCGGGGCGTGGGGAGGGCGGCCGGCATCGGGCCGCGCTGTGAGCGGTGAGGAATGCCCCGAGTATCGCACGGGCGCGGCTGTCGCCAAGCGAGGCCGCGCCGCGCGGCGCGCTACACTCTGGTTCCCGGCGGTGCGCGCGCCGGCTGCGCCGCGCCCGTGCCGTTGCCGGCCGAATACGACTACGAGAGACATCCCATGAAGCTCTACAGCTATTTCCGCAGTTCCGCGTCGTACCGCGTGCGGATCGCCCTGAACCTGAAGCAGCTGCCGTTCGACTACGTGCCCGTGCACATGCTGCGCGACGGCGGCGAGCAACTGAAGGACGCGTACCGCGCGCTGAATCCGGACGCGGTCGTGCCGACGCTGACCGACGGCGACGCGACGCTGCAGCAGTCGCTCGCGATCATCGAATACCTCGAGGAAACCCATCCGGAACCGGCGCTGCTGCCGAAGCAGCCGGTCGATCGCGCGTATGTGCGTGCGGTTGCGCTGCAGATCGCGTGCGAAATCCATCCGCTCAACAACCTGCGCGTGCTGAAGTACCTGAAGCACACGCTGCAGGTGCCCGAGGAGGCGAAGAACGCGTGGTACCGGCACTGGATCGAGGCGGGCTTCGAATCGCTCGAGACGCGTCTCGCGAGCGATCCGCGCACCGGCAAGCTGTGCTTCGGCGACACGCCGACGCTCGCCGACGTGTGCCTCGTGCCGCAGGTGTTCAATGCGAACCGCTTCTCGATCGACACGACGCGTTATCCGACGATCCAGCGGATCGTCGACCATGCGTCGACGCTCGATGCGTTCAAGGCCGCCGAGCCCGGCGTGCAGCCTGACGCCGAGTGAGCGGAGCGCGCTCTTGGTGACGAGAGGGCGCGCATGAAAAAGGGCGCCCGAAGGCGCCCTGTGCGACGTGTGCCGGCGGCGTTCAGCCGAGCAGCGCGTCCGCGAATTCGACTGCGCTGAACGGCTGCAGATCCTCGACCTTCTCGCCGACGCCGATGAAGTAGACGGGCACCGGGCGCTGCCGCGCGATCGCGGCGAGAATCCCGCCCTTCGCGGTGCCGTCGAGCTTCGTGACGATCAGGCCGGTGAGGCCGAGCGCGTCGTCGAATGCCTTGACCTGCGTGAGTGCGTTCTGGCCGGTGTTCGCGTCGATCACCAGCAGCACTTCGTGCGGCGCGCCGTCGTGCGCCTTCGAGATCACGCGCTTCACCTTCTTCAGCTCTTCCATCAGGTGGAGCTGCGTCGGCAGGCGGCCGGCCGTGTCGGCCATCATCACGTCGATCTTGCGCGCGCGCGCGGCGCTGACCGCGTCGAAGATCACCGCGGCCGGATCGCCGCTTTCCTGCTGCACGACCGTCACGTTGTTGCGCTCGCCCCAGACCGCCAGCTGTTCGCGCGCGGCCGCGCGGAACGTGTCGCCCGCGGCCAGCAGCACCGACTGGTCGAAGCTCTGCAGGTGCTTCGCGAGCTTGCCGATGCTGGTCGTCTTGCCCGCGCCGTTCACGCCGGTGATCATCATCACGAGCGGCTGCGCGCGGCCGAGCATCAGCGATTTCTCGAGCGGCGTCAGCAGCTCGACGAGCAGGTCGTGCAGCGCGGCCTTCACCTGCTGCGGGTCGGTGAGGCGGCCTGCGCGCACCTTTTCGCGCAGCGCGCCGAGCAGGTACTCGGTCGCGTCGACACCCGCGTCGGACATCAGCAGCGCGGTTTCGAGCTCCTCGTACAGATCCTCGTCGATCTTCGTGTTGACGAACACGCCGGTGATGCTCGAGCCCGTCTTGGCGAGCCCCGTTTTCAGGCGCGCGAGCCACGATTTCTTCGCGGTGGCGTCCTGCAGCGGCGGCGGAACGATTTCGACCGTCTCGACGACTTCGTCGCGGCCGTCGTTGGTCGGCGTGACCGTCATCACGACGGCCGGCGCGGCCGGTTGCGCGGGCGCTTGCGGCACTTCGACCGCAGGCGGCGCCTCGAGCGCGGGCGCATCGGACGGTTCGTCCGTTTGCTGCGCGTCGGCCGATTGCGATTCCGCCGGATCGGGCTCCTGCGTTTTCTTGAATCGTTTGAAGAAGCTGAACATGGTCTGACGTCGGGAAGAGGGCGGGCCGCCGCCAGGGGCGGGCACCGGACGGGCCGTTCTGCGTTCGCGCGGGCGCGGCGCACGGCGGCCGAAACCGTGCATTTTATCAGTGCGGCGGGGCGCTCGCGTCAGTGTGCGCCGCCGCTGTGGTAACGTGCGCCTGTTTGGCGGTGCGCCCCCGCGCGCGCCTGGTCCCTCCGTCGTCGATATTCCGTATGTCCCGTTCCTCTTCCGGCCGCCCGGCGGCCCCTCCCAGCCGCGGCAAGCCGCACACGATCCGCATCATCGGCGGTGACTGGAAACGCACGCCGCTCGCGGTGCTCGATCTCGACGGCCTGCGGCCGACGCCCGATCGCGTACGCGAGACGCTGTTCAACTGGCTCGGCCAGGATCTCGAAGGCCGGCGTTGCCTCGACCTGTTCGCGGGCACCGGCGCGCTCGGTTTCGAGGCCGCGTCGCGCGGCGCGGCGAACGTCGTGATGGTCGAGCGCCATCCGCGTGCCGCGCAGCAGCTGCGTACGATCAAGGACAAGCTCGGCGCGCGTGCGGTCGAGGTCGCGGAAGCGGACGCATTGCGGCTCGCGGCCGGGCTCACGCCGGGCGCGTTCGACGTCGTGTTTCTCGATCCGCCGTTCGGCGATCTGGCCGTGCTCGAGCGCGCGATCGCGCTGGCGGCATCGCTCGTCGCGGCGGGCGGCGCGCTGTACGTCGAGACGGGGGCGGAGCTCGATCCGGCCGCGCACGACGCACTCGCCGGCTGGCAGGTCGTGAAGCACGGCAAGGCCGGTGCGGTTCACTATCATTTGCTGCGGCGCGAAAATGATGAATAATGCGCGTTCCATACGAGGCGGCGCGCCGCAAAGGCGACGCATGCCCATCTCGGCAGCGGCGTGCGCATCGCACGGCTGCCATCCCGTTTGCGTGATGACAGGAGGAGCGACATGGTAGTCGCCGTGTATCCCGGTACGTTCGATCCGCTGACGCGCGGGCACGAAGACCTCGTGCGGCGTGCGTCGAGCATTTTTGATACGCTGGTGGTCGGTGTTGCCGACAGCCGCGCGAAAAAGCCGTTCTTCTCGCTCGAAGAACGTCTGACGATTGCGAACGAGGTGCTCGGCCACTATCCGAACGTGAAGGTGATGAGTTTCACCGGCCTCCTGAAGGATTTCGTCCGCACCAACAATGCGCGCGTGATCGTGCGCGGCCTGCGCGCCGTGTCCGATTTCGAATATGAGTTCCAGATGGCGGGGATGAACCGCTACCTGCTGCCCGACGTCGAGACGATGTTCATGACGCCGTCCGATCAGTACCAGTTCATCTCGGGGACGATCGTGCGGGAAATCGCGCAGTTGGGCGGTGATGTCAGCAAGTTCGTGTTCCCGTCCGTCGAGAAGTGGCTGACCGAGAAAGTCGCTGCGATGGGAGGCCCTGCCGCGTGACGCGGCGCCGGCCGGTTTCGTTGCGAAGCCGGCCGCCGGCCTGAAGAAGTGAGATCAGTATGTCTTTGATGATTACCGACGAGTGCATCAATTGCGACGTGTGCGAGCCCGAGTGCCCGAACGGCGCGATTTCGATGGGCCCGGATATCTACGTGATCGACCCGAACAAGTGCACCGAGTGCGTCGGCCATTTCGACGAACCGCAGTGCCAGCAGGTGTGTCCGGTCGAATGCATTCCGCGCGATCCGCAGCATGACGAATCGCACGCGCAATTGATGGAGAAGTATCACGCGTTGACCGCCGCGAAGGGCGACGACGCGTCGTGACCCGGCGGTGACGCGCGCGCTCGTTCGTCGGCGCGCACGTCACGCATCCCGATCGGCGCCGCCTGGCGCCGGTTCTTTCGTCTCAGGCCAGCAGCTCGCGCAACGCCGCGACGAGCGCATCGCATTCGGCGTCGGTGCCGACGGTGATGCGCAGGTGCTGGTCGATCCGCGGCAGCCGGAAGTGCCGCACGAAAATTTCCCGTTCCTTCAGTTTCGCCGCAATCGCGCTCGCGTCGTGCGCGGGATGGCGCGCGAACACGAAATTCGCGGCCGACGGCACGACGTCGAAACCGAGCGTGTCGAGCGCGTGCGTGAGCCGCGTCCGGCTGTCGATCACGCGCCGGCAGGTTGCGCCGAAATAATCGGTGTCTTCGTATGCTGCCTGCGCGGCGACTTGCGCGAGCCGGTCGAGCGGGTACGAGTTGAAGCTGTCCTTCACGCGGTTCAGCGCGTCGATCAGCGCGGCATCGCCGAACGCGAAACCGACGCGCATGCCCGCAAGCGAGCGCGCCTTCGACGTCGTATGCACGACGAGCAGGTTCGGATGGCGGTCGATCAGCGTAATCGCGGACTGCGCGCCGAAGTCGACATAGGCTTCGTCGATCACGACGACCGACGACGGATTCGCGGCCGCGATCCGCTCGACGTCCGCGAGCGGCAGCGCGCGCCCGGTCGGCGCGTTCGGATTCGGAAACAGCACGCCGCCGGCATCGTCGAGATAGTCGTCGACGCGGATCGAGAAGTCGTCCGCGAGCGGCACGATCGACGTCTGGACGCCGTACAGGCGCGCATAGGTCGGATAGAAGCTGTACGTGATGTCGGGGAAGCGCAGCGGCCGGTCGTGCTTGAGCAGCGCCTGGAACGTGTGCGCGAGCACCTCGTCGGAGCCGTTGCCGACGAACACCTGCTCGGGCTTGATGCGGTGATGGGCCGCGACCGTCTCGCGCAGCGCGCGCGCAACCGGGTCGGGATAGCGGCGCAGCGTGTCGCCGGTCTCGCCGAGTTCACGCGTGATCGCCGCGACGACGCGCGGCGACGGCGGATAGGGATTCTCGTTGGTGTTCAGCTTGACGGGGTGTGCGAGCGCGGGCTGCTCGCCCGGCACGTAAGGCACGAGTTGCTGAACGACGTCGCTCCAGTAACGGCTCACCGCTTGGCTCCTGTCGGGCAAAGCGACCAGATTACCGCATGTGCGCGCAGGGTGGGGCGGGCGGAGCCGCCCGGTGACGCCGGACGGCCCGATGCACCGTCGCGGTGCGACGCGGTCAGTTGCGATGCAGCTGCATCGTCGCGCGGTCGAGTTCGCCCTTGACGACCATCGGCATCACGGCGAGCGCGCGTTCGATCGACGCGTCGATCACGTCTTGTTCCTCGCGGCGCGGCGGCTTCAGCACGAAGTTCGCGACGTCGGGCTTCGCGCCGGCGCGTGCCCCTTCCGGAATCAGGTCGCGCGGATGGCCGATGCCGATCCGCAGCCGCCAGTACTGCTGTGACGACAGGTGCGCGGTGATGTCCTTCAGGCCGTTGTGGCCGCCGCTGCCGCCGCCGAGCTTCAGTTTCACGGTGCCGGGCGGCAGGTCGAGCTCGTCGTGCGCGACGAGGATCTGGTCGGGCAGGATCTTGAAGAATTGCGCGAGCGCGACGACCGACTGGCCGGAGCGGTTCATGTAGGTTTGCGGCTCGAGCAGGTGGACTTCCTCGCCGTGCAGGCGCGCTTTCGCATAGAAGCCGTGGAAGCGGCGTTCGTCGCGCAGCGTCGTGCCTGCTTCGCGGGCGAGCTGGTCGATCAGCCAGAAGCCGGCGTTGTGGCGCGTCGCGGTGTATTCCGCCCCGGGATTGCCGAGGCCGACGATCAGTTTGATCATGACGTTTCGAAGGCGGCAACGGCCGCCTGGGCGCAGAAAAAGAAAAACCCGCCGGGCAAGCCGCGGCGGGTTGCGTCGACCGTTTCGAGAAACGGATCGATGGGGCGCGTAAGCAGCCCGCTTAGGCAGCCGGCGTTTCGCCTTCTGCTGCGTCCGACACGGCACCAGCCGGGACCGTCGCCGATGCGACAACCGGGTTTTCCGCATCGACGTGCGCGACCAGCGCGACGCCCTTCGGCAGCGTGATGTCCTTCGCGTGCAGCGATTGACCCGCTTCGATCTTCGACAGGTCGACTTCGAGGAACTCCGGCAGGTCAGCCGGCAGGCACTCGATTTCGATTTCCGTCGCGACGTGCGAAACGATCGCGCTCGACAGCTTCACTGCCGGGCTGACTTCAGCGTTCAGGAAGTGCAGCGGAGCCTTCGTGTGCAGCTTCTTCTTCGCGTCAACGCGTTGGAAGTCCACGTGCAGCACCAGTTGCTTGAACGGGTGGTATTGCACGTCGCGCAGCAGAACCTGTTGCGACTGGCCAGCCACTTCGAGGTCGAGGATCGACGAGTGGAAAGCTTCCTTCTTCAGGGCGTGCCACAGGGCGTTGTGATCGAGTTCGATCTTTTGCGGGGCTGCTTCGCCACCGTAAACGATACCCGTGGTCTTACCAGCGTTGCGCAGGCGGCGGCTCGCACCCGTACCTTGCTCTTGGCGCTCGAAAGCGACGACTTTCATGTGATTCTCCAATAGCTGCCCGCGACCAGGCAGTAAAACGGGGCCGTCAAACAGCGGCCCCCGATGAAACGGCGGGGTTTCGTCTATCCCGTCCGATTGTGCAAAAAGCGAAGCGTTGCCGCTTCGCTTTCTGCGCATGCTTTGTTCAGTCGATTCGCGATCAGGATTCCGCGAACAGCGACATCACCGAATCGCCGCGGCGGATCCGCGAGAACGTTTCGGCCAGCAGGCTCGCGCTCGTCAGTGCACGGATCTTCGAGCAGCCCAGCGATTCGGCGGACAGCGGGATCGTGTCGGTGACGACCAGTTCGTCGAGTGCCGACGCAGCGATGCGATCGGCTGCGCCACCCGACAGCACCGGGTGCGTCGCGTAGGCGAATACCTGCTTCGCGCCGCGTTCCTTCAGCACTTGCGCAGCCTTGCAGAGCGTGCCTGCCGTATCGACCATGTCGTCCATGATCACGCAGGTGCGGCCTTCGACTTCACCGATGATGTTCATCACTTCGGAGACGTTCGCCTTCGGGCGACGCTTGTCGATGATCGCGAGATCGCAGTTGAGCTGCTTCGCGAGTGCCCGGGCACGCACCACGCCGCCGACGTCCGGCGACACGACGAGCAGATCCGAGTAGTTCTGCTTGCGCAGGTCACCCAGCAGGATCGGCGTTGCGTAGATGTTGTCGACCGGGATGTCGAAGAAGCCCTGAATCTGGTCGGCGTGCAGATCCATCGTGATGATCCGCTCGACGCCGGCGATTTCCAGCATGTTCGCGATGACCTTCGCCGAGATCGCAACGCGCGCCGAACGCGGGCGTCGATCCTGACGGGCATAGCCGAAGTAGGGGATGGCTGCAGTGATCCGGCCGGCGGATGCGCGCTTGAGCGCATCGACCATGATCATCAGTTCCATCAGGTTGTCGTTCGTCGGTGCGCACGTGGATTGCAGGACGAAGACGTCCTTGCCGCGCACGTTTTCCTGGATCTCGACCTGGATCTCGCCGTCGGAGAAACGGCTGACCATTGCTTTGCCGAGGGGAATACCAAGGATATTGACGACTTCCTGGGCGAGCGCGGGATTCGCGTTGCCAGTAAAGACCATCAGGCCATCATGGCTGTGGCTGCTCATCGTGCACCTGCTTCAGGCTTGGGCGGGAAATGCGGGAAAATTTTTGGCAGGGGAGGAAGGACTCGAACCCTCGCATGCCGGAATCAAAATCCGGTGCCTTGACCAACTTGGCGACTCCCCTACACTTAACTGACTGCTTTACCGAACTCGTGTAGGCCGCTCGGCAAAGTAAAACTTCATGACGCGAAAGCGAAGAGCGGATGCTCGTTCAGGCTCTCGGCAACTGCACCATTCCAACCGGTGGGCAGCTTGGCTTGCGCCGCTTCTGCCTCATGCTTGCTGCGAAACGCTGCAAACACGCTTGCTCCGGAGCCGGTCATCCTCGCGGGGGTCACATCATACAACCATTTGACCACCTGCGCAACTTCCGCGTACTTACTTGTTACAACTTGCTGCATATCGTTCCGACCGAAACTATCTGGCCATCCCGCATCGCTGCTTTGCAGTGCAAGAAAGTCCGTAATTGTGACGCGCTTCGAATCTCTTGTCAACAACTCATCTGAAAATATTTCAGCGGTTGGGACGTGAACGCGGGGCGTTACAACCAAGAACCAGCGAGTCGGCAATTGTACCTCAGCTAATTCTTCTCCGATACCCTCTGCGAACGCATTTTTTCCAAAAATAAAAAACGGGACGTCTGCGCCGAGTTTTACCGCGAGCGACTGGAGCTCGGCACGCGGCAGGTCGAGTTGCCACAGGCGGTTCAGCGCGAGCAGCGTCGTCGCCGCGTCGGAGCTGCCGCCGCCGAGGCCGGCTCCCATCGGCAGGCACTTGTCGATCTCGATGTCGACACCGTGCGCGGTGCCCGTATGCGCTTTCAGCAGGTTGGCCGCGCGCACGACGAGGTCGCTTTCCTCGGGCACGCCGGGCACGTCGGTGACGCGCGCGACGCGACCGTCGTCGCGCAGCGTGAAGTGCAGCGTGTCGCCCCAGTTCAGCAGCTGGAACACGCTCTGCAGATCGTGATAGCCGTTCGGACGGCGGCCGGTGATGTGCAGGAACAGGTTGAGTTTCGCGGGCGCAAGGCAGTTGCGCAGCGAGCGGGTCGAATCGGTCATGCGTATGTCTGGGCTAGGCAGGTGCTCACTGATCGAGCACGAGCTTGATGTCGAGCGGCGGTGTCGCGCGCACGAGGTTGACGCGTTTGACGCCCGTGGCCGGGGCATCCGCGTAGGCGAGGTAGTCGATCGTCCAGCCGTCCTGGCGGATCTGCTTGACGCGCGTGCCGTCGGCCGGATCGCGCACCGTCTCCGCGTGCGTCGCGGGCGCGGCGGTCGGCAGCAGCCAGTAGCGCAGGCCCGCGAGCGGCAGCTCGAAGCCGAGCGTTTTCTGCATCAGGTCGCCGACGTCCGGCGCATATTGCGTCGGACGGTTCGGCAATTCGAGCGACGCCGCCTGCGGCGTCGACTTCACGACCGCGAGCGTCTGGCCGAGCGGGCTGCGCAGCTCGAGCGACACGTCGTCGCCGTGCTCCTGCCAGTCGAAATTGCCGTACACGTTCTGCTGCTTGCCGAGACGGTCGTCGTACTGCACCGCGAAGCGGCCATGGTAAGCGTGCGTTGCGGCAGTCTGCAGCGCCGCGCCGGTCGGCGCGTTTGCCGACGGCGGCGTGCTCGCGCAGCCGGCGAGCGCGAGCGCCGCGCCGGCTGCGGCCAGCGTGCGCTGCGCGCGGGAGGACAGGGAAAACATCGGGAACATCTGCATCAGAGACCGTTGATCTGGAGGCGTTTCAGCGTCTGCACGAGCGTGTCGTTGTCCGGCTCGAGCTTCTGCGCGGCGCGCCACGCGGTACGTGCGTCGTCCTGCGCGCCGCTCTTCCACAGCACTTCGCCGAGATGCGCGCCGATTTCGGCGTTCGGCTGCAGTTCGTACGCGCGCCGCAGCACCTTCGCCGCGCCGGCCGTATCGCCCATCCGGTACTTCACCCAGCCGAGGCTGTCCATGATGTACGCGTCGTTCGGCGCGAGCGTCATCGCCTTGTCGATCAGCTTGCTGGCTTCGGGCAGCCGCTGGTTGCGGTCGGCGAGCGAATAGCCGAGCGCGTTGTACGCCTGCGGATTGTCGGGCTGCGTGCGGATCAGCTCGCGCAGCTGCTTTTCCATCGTCGTGTAGTGGCCGGTCTTTTCGGCCGCCATCGCGTAGTCGTAGCGCAGGTCGGGATCGTCGGGGAAGTCCTGGACCGCCTGCCCGAGCCGGGCCTCGGCTTCCGGGTAGCGCTTCGCGGTGAACAGGATCGACGCGTCGGTGCGTGCGACCACGGCCGCATCGCGCGGATCCGTGATCGGCAGGTCGTCGAGCACCTTGCGTGCCTCGTCGGTCTTGCCCTGTTTCTGCAGCAGTTGCGCGCGCGTGATCTGCGCGGGGAGGTAGTGCTGGCTCGTCTGGTCGACCTTGTCGAGCCATTGCGACGCCTGCGCGTCGTTGTCCTGGTCGATCGCGATCTGCGCGAGGTAGATGTAGCCCTGGCCGACGTCGAGGTTCGGCTGCTTGTCGCCGAGCTGGACGTACTGCTTCAGGTAGACGGTCGCTTCGTCGAGCTTCTTCTGCTGGATCTTGATCAGCGCGAGCGCCATCAGCGGCGTCGGATCCTTCGAGTCGAGCTTGCGCATCGTCTCGAACTGCTTCTGCGCGTCGTCGAGGCGATCGTCGGCGAGATAGAGCTGCGACAGCGCGAGCCGCGCATCGCGCGACTTCGGATTCTGCTGAACATACTTCTCGAACGACGCGATGCCCGCCGCACGTTCCGCGGGCCCCATCTGCGACAGCATCAGGGCGGCCGGCAGGTAGTCGGGGCGGATCTGCAGCGCCTGCTTCAGCGACTGTGCGGCGCCGTCCTGGGTGGTCAAACCGACTGGACCCACGATTTGCTGTATCACGCGAGTGACGTGGTGTTTGCGGAGATCGTCGACCCCGCGACGCTTCAACGCCTCCCGGTCGCGGAGGGGACCGTCGGAGAACT
>NZ_JAAGPM010000140.1:0-20173 GCF_017104865.1 Burkholderia sp. Ac-20349 | reverse complement strand
GACGTTTCGACCTGTCGGACCTGCGTTACAAGAACGGTGTCGACAGCTACCTGTCGGTGCTGACCGCGCAGACGGACCTGTACACCGCGCAGCAGTCGCTGATCAATGCGCGTCTGGCACGCTGGACCAACCTGGTCACCCTGTACCGTGCGCTGGGCGGTGGGTGGGTCGAGCACGCAGGCGAAACGCCCCGCGCGCCGGATGCACCGGTCGACTACGACAGGGCGGCTGCTTCGGCGCCTGCGTCGGCAGCGGCGACGAACGGGTAAGCAAGCGCAAGGAAGGGCAGGCGCGGTGGTGTACCGCGCTTGTTCTTCGAACCGGTTGTATGCGGAAACGAAAACGCCACGGATGAAAATCCGTGGCGTTTCTTTTTACGCAGCTGCCCGCGTTGGAAGCGGTGTGACGTTACCCCTGCTTCGCCCAAAGCGTGCGGCCGAAGAACGTCAGCGTGCGATCCCACGCCATTTGCGACCACACCGGATCGAACTGCGTACCGGCGATGCGGCCGGGGCCGACGGCCGTTTCATTGGCGAACGCATGATGCGCGAGATAGCGATGGAATTCGAAACCGACCTTCGCATCGGTCAGCTTCTTCTCGAGCGCATCGACCTGGTCGATCGCAAAGAAAGCGTCCTGCGTGCCCCAGTGGCCCATCAGCGGCACCTTGAGCTTCGCCGGATCGATGTAGTCGAGCGGCGGCAGGCCGTACCACGTGACGCCCGCGTCCGCATCGGCGAACTGCAGCGACAGCAGCGTGAGTGCGCCGCCCATGCAGTAACCCGTCACCGCGACACGCGGGGCAAGCGTCTTCAGATACGTCACGGCGCCCGGAATGTCCTGCGAGGCTGCGTCGCCGAAATCGAGCCCGGTCATCAGGTGGTGCGCTTCTTCTTCCTCGACCGTCGACTTGCCGCGATACAGGTCGGGCACGAGCGCGAAGTAGCCGCAGCGCGCGAGGCGATCCGCGACGCCGCGGATCTGGTCGTTCAGCCCCCACCATTCCTGGATGACGACGACCGCGGGTGCGCCTTCGGTCTTTGCCGGCGTGGCGAGATAGCCTTGCAGTTCCTGGCCGTCCGGGCGTCGAAACGTGATCATGGAACCGGATGTTTGAGACATGAAACCGCTCCTTTTCGAAAAATGCGATGAGTGCCGCATCGGGGCCGGCCTGCGGGCGCGGCGACGATCGGGCAAGCCGGGCGTCGTGGTTTCGCTCGCGTTCATTTCGGCCGGCGCCGACCACGCGGCCATTCTATGCGCAAACACCGGCTGCCGGCGCGAACGGCGCGGCGCGGCGAGCGCCCCGCAAGTTCGCGTCGATCGAGGAGCGCGATCCGTTCCGGGAGCGGACGGCTGAAAAGCAAACACCCCGCCCCGATGAACGGGAGCGGGGTGTTTCGTTTGCCGCGCGCGTATCGGAATACGCGGGCGTGTGTCCGGCTTACTGGCCGAAATACACGGAGTCGCGGCCTTCCTGCTTGACCGCGATCGCGCGGCCGGCGCGTACGCCGGCGGCAGCTTGCGCGCCGTAGCCGGTTTCATCGGCGTTCGTCACGCGGGCCTGTGCGGTCTGCAGTGCGCGCGGGTAGTACTGATCGGAGACTTCCGGCTTGTAGCCGGCCTGTTCGAGCTGCACGAGTTCCGCGCGCACCTGGGCACGCGTCAGCTGGCCCGACGGGTTCGATTGGGCGAATGCGCCGTACGAGGCGGACAGGGCGGTTGCGGCGACGACTGCGTAGATGAACGACTTCATGATGACCTCCGGTTTCATTGATTTCACGCTTCGCTTGTTGCGTTCAGCGGTTGATTGCATCGTAGCGATCACGTTACCGGTCGGAAATACGCGTTCCAGCGAATAATTATTGCAACTGGGTAAACGATCTGGGCTGGCGAGTGTTTCGTCTGATAATTGCGGGGCTGTCCCGCGGTCGATCAGGACCGCCGACGAGGCTTCCAGCGGGGCGATGTCGTCGATCGGCCAGTGGCTTGACCGCACGACGATCAGTTAGATCGGATGCCGAAGTATTTGGGCGGAGTGACTGACCTCGTTCGCGCCGAATCGCGCGCGCACTGCCGCGTCACTCGGCCAGGACTGCCTGCCGTTTCCGGTATTCGGCCGGCGTGATTCCGACGTGCCGGGTGAACGATCGCCGGAGCGTATCGACGTTCGCGAAGCCGCATTTCGCGGCGACCTGTTTCGGCGTGTCGTGACCGTTCTCGAGCAAGTGGCGGGCTGCCGAGATGCGGGTCGTCTCGACCCAGGCGGCCGGCGTCATGCCGACTTCCGCCCGGAACAGCCGCGCGAAGTGGCGCGGGCTCATGCCCGCATGCTTCGCCATCTCCGCCACCGAATGCTCGAGCTCCGGATTCGCCGCGATCCAGCGCTGGACTTCCTGCAGTACCGAACGCCCGGCGGGGCGCGCTTCGCCCTTGCGGCTGAACTGAAGTTGCCCGCCCGGGCGCTTGAAGAACATGACCAGTTGCGCGGCGACGCGCCGCGCGATCTCGCGGCCGAGATCTTCCTCGACCAGCGCGAGCGCGAGATCGAGCCCGGCCGTGACGCCGGCACCGGTGCGCAGCTTGCCGTCGCGCACGTACAGCGCGTCGGCGTCGACGGCGAGCGATGGATAGGCTTCGGCCAGCGCGTCGGCGGCAGCCCAGTGCGTGGTCAGGTGACGCCCTTTCAGCAGGCCGGTGGCCGCGAGGATGAACGCGCCGGTGCAGATCGAGCCGTAGCGCTTGCTCTGCACGGCCGCCGCTCGCAGCCACGCGAGGACGTCGGTGCGCAGTGCGATCCGGCCGGCACTCGGCGCGCCGGCGACCAGCAGCGTGTCGATGCGCTCAGGAATGTCGGGGACGATCCAGTCCGGCAGCAACTGCGCACCGGACGAACTGCGGATCGGGCCGGACTCGCTCGCAATGATCCGCAACGTATAGAACGGCTTCCCGCATTCGGCGTTCGCTTGCGCGAAGACGTCGAGCGGTGCGGAGACATCGAGCAGTTGAACGCCCGGAACGGCGAAAATTCCCACGACCTTCGGCATGATCGATTGCGTGTTGTGTCGAACGTGACGGGTAGCAGTATAGGGGCGCCGGCGGTGCATGGCGCGGGTGGGGGGCGCCTGTTTCCGGCGTTCTTTCCGCCGCGCGGGCACCGTGTCCGTCCGTCGCGCGAAATGGCAGGATTTGACGTAACACGTCTATTGGAGACAGCTATCGAACGCCGGAGAATCAACGGTGTGTTCAATGGAGGTCGATCATGACTGAGAACGTTGCAGGCATCACCATTCCCGATAGCCAACTGACGCGCGAGATCACCGAACTCGTCCGCGATACCGCGTCTCCGCTGCTGTTCCATCATTCCAGCCGCGTCTTCTATTTCGCGGCGCTCGCGGGCCAGCGGCGCGGGCTCAAATACGATCCCGAGCTGCTCTACTGTGGCTGCATGTTTCATGACATGGGGCTCACGCACAAACACAGCAGTGCGTGCGAGCGTTTCGAAGTGGACGGCGCCAACGCCGCCCGCGATTTCCTGAAGGGCAAGGGTATCTCGCAGCAGGATATCGACGTCGTATGGACTTCGATCGCGCTGCATACCACGCCGGGTATCCCGCAGCACATGCATCCGGTGATCGCGCTCGTTACCGCGGGCGTCGAGATGGACGTGCTGGGCCTGACGTATCCGGAATACAGCGACGTCGAGCGCGAGGCCGTCGTCCGTGCGCATCCGCGTACGCCGCACTTCAAGGAAGACATCATTCAGGCGTTCTACGACGGGATCAAGCACAAGCCGGACACGACGTTCGGCAACGTGAAGGCCGACGTGCTCGCCGACAAGGATCCGCATTTCCATGCCGGCAATTTCTGCAGCGTGATCCGGTCGTCCGCGTGGGCCGGCTGATTGCTCGCGGTAGGGCGCACGATCGCGGGGAAGGGGTGGTACTGGTGGCAGCGTCGCAGTGAGCGGGATGGGTTGGCGTCGCGGCACAGGCCGCATCGCCGGCAGCAAAGTACCCGTTTATGGGAGCGCGGTTCGTTGCGCTGCCGGATGTTCAACCGATACGGATGTTCCAATGGCTTCCACGCTTCACGACGTACCCGACAGCCCCTGTGTCGGCGTGTGCTCGACGCTGTTCGACGATGTTTGCAAGGGATGCGGCCGAACGGCCGACGAGGTCTCGCACTGGGTGTTCATGAACGACGACGAGAAACGCGCGACATGGGAACGCATCCGGCGCGAGGGCGCGGCGATGCGTTTCCATCGGGACGGGCGGTGAATCGCCAGAAGCGGCGTTCCTTCCGGATGACGGGGGCGGCGCTTGGCGAACATCTCCCTGTCCGGGGCGAATCCCTCGACCTTGTCTGGAATGATGGGGCGGAGGAGTGCGAGCAGGTGAAATCAGTAAAAAAGTTGTTACGTGACAACCGCGTGATGCGGGTTTGGACTTTATATACTGAATAATCGCATCCCGTCACCCAGGCGAATCTTCGATTCGCGGCCACAGCAACCTGCATCCAGACAGGCGGGTCACGTTCGCTCCCGCCTATCTGGAGGCCCTGACGAGCGCCACAGGCACGCGCTCCAACCGGTTCCCGCACGCTTCCGGCAAAACGCCTATAATAATTGGGCAAATTGCCGGGAGAGGTCATGAGCACCATTGCTTTTCATCCTTCGGGCGTCGCGCATCCGCGTCAGGCCGAATTCACGATTCTCGAACAGTTGCTGGCGATCCGCGTCCGATCGGGGGCCGATCTTGCCGAGCTGGCGAGCGCACGCGTCGATGTCTCGGTGATCGACCGGTTGTCCGAGCGCGGGCTGAAATCGGACGAACTGGCTTTCATCATTCCGCGCCGCACGCTGAGCCATCGTCGCCAGGCGCACGAACGCCTGTCGCCGGAGGAGTCCGACAAGGCGATCCGTCTCGCGCGCATCGTCGCGCAGGCGACGGCCACGTTCGGCGACCAGGACAAGGCGATGGCGTGGCTGCGCAACGGGCTCCAGCGCTTCGGCGGCCGCACGTCGCTCGACATGGCGAGCACCGAGCATGGCGCGCGGCTCGTCGAGGAAGTCCTCACGCAGATCGACGAGGGGTACTTCGCTTGACGACGCTGTGGCGGATCAGCAATTTCGCCGACCTGAAAGGCATCGGCGGGTTGCGCGCCGGCGGGCGCTGGCATTTCGCCGGGCAGCCCGTCGTGTATCTCGCCGAGCATCCGGCGCTCGCGCTGCTCGAGACGCTCGTTCATTTCGAAATCGCCACGGTCGCGCAATTGCCGAGCGGGTATCAGTTGCTTCGCATCGAGGTGGCCGATTCGGTCGATATCGCCGAAATTGCGGAGGGCGACGCGCCGGACGACTGGCGAACCGACGTCGACTGGACCCGCAGCGCTGGCACCGAGTGGCTGCACACGCAGCCGAGCGCGCTGCTGCGTGTCCCGAGCGTCGTCGTGCCGCACGCGCACAACTTCCTGTTGAATCCGCTGCATCCGGCCGCTTCCGAGGTGCGTATCGCCGAAGTCATGCAATCGCCGTACGACACCCGGATTCTGCGGCTGATCCAGTCGAAGCGGGGCGAATAGGGAACCGGACGGCATGCGGCCCGCACCAGTGCGGGGTCAGTGCTCGTGTGCGGCGCGATCCGCGGCCGCATCGGGCGGCAGCGTCTGCCGGATACGCGTGACCGTTCGTGTACTGACGAGACCGAGCATCGCACTGACGTCGGCGTGTGCATGGCCGGCGAGCAACTGGCGGCGCGCATACGTATTGCGCAGCACGCGCGGGCTCAGGTCTGCCGCGTGGAAGCCGATCGCGGTCAGCGCGTCGCGCACCACGAGCAGCAGGAACATGTCGTTCATCGCGCCACCGCCGCGCGGCGCGGGAAACAGCAACGCGGATGCCGGCGCGTCTGCCGAGCGCGCGCGCCAGGCGGTGAGCGGCGCCAGCGCGAATTCGGCGAGCGCGATCCGGCGCGCGGGCCGTGCGCGTTCGCGCGGCACGGATAGCACCGGCGGCCGTGCGTCGAGATCGGGCGCATCGTGCGTCGCCGCGCGTATCTCGGCCGACGTGATGCCACTCGCGAGCAGCAGCGCGACGATCGCGCGATTCCGGCAGTCGGCCGGCGTGTCGTCCGGTCGAGGCTGCACATGGCGCTGCAGCGCCGCGTCGGCATCGGGCGGCAGGTAGCACGGTTCGGGCTCGCCGTCCGGCCATGCGAGCGCGCGTGTCGCCCGGCCGGCCGGATGGATCGTGCGCACGCCGGTTTCGACCAGATGCCGGCACAGCCGGTCGATCAGCTTCGCGTAGCGCACCCGGGTCGACGTGCCGGGCGCACAGGTATGTTCGAGTTCCGCCAGGAAGGTCACGACGTGGTCGGGACCGAACGTGGCCAGCGACACGCGCTGTGCGATCAGATGGCGCAGGAACCGTTCGAACATCGCGACGTGCTGCACGACCGATCGCGGCGCGAACGGCCGGCGATCGGCGCCGGTCGCGGCGGTTTCCTGCCATGCGCGGAAGGCGCCGGCGGGGTCGTGAATCCAGCGATTCGTGTCCATGCACGATTTATAGCCGGAACGTGGAGGCTCCGGCAATCGTTCCGATGGCCAGCGGGCTGGCTGGATCGACGCAACCGGCGCGTCAGTGCGCGGTACGCGTGCCGTCGATAGGCATCGCCAGGTAAGCGAGCAGCAGCGGGTTGAAGAAACGGAGCGCGGCCGGCACGCCATTCTGGTTGGCGCGCGCGTGGAGGTCGATGCTGGCGAGCACCTGGATGCCCATCACGCTGATCATCGCGAACACGGCCAGCGTGGTGCTTCCGCCCACTGCATACGCGACCCGCGCAATCAGCGCGATGACGATGTTCCCCGAGTTTTCTCCGAGGCGGTCGAAGCGATGGAAAGCGGCTTCGCGCGCGATGGCCGGGCAGCCGGCAAGCGCCGTCGGGCAGCAAGGTAACGACGTCACGACATTGGCCGAACAAGCGCATCGCACTGCGATGCAGTGCAGTGCAACACGCACCGCCGAATGCGCATGCGGTGACGTTGCGCGCGCAACGTCCGGTCGCATTACGTCATTCCCTTATTGCGAAAAAAAATTCGTTCATGGGACTATCGAACGCGTTGCCGGCGCACCGAGGGGGTCGCAGGCAGCGTGATGTCCATCGCAACGACCTACAAGAACATCGGCAGACAATGAACAGAACAGCGATTTTTCCGTATGCGTCCGCGTTGCTCGCGGCCGCCCTGTTGACGGCATGCGGCGGCGACGTCGAGAACGAAGCAGGCCGCACGCCGACACCTTCCACCGATGCGAGCTGCCTCGCGGTCGACAACAGCGGTGCGACGGTCGTGGTGGGCTCGAACCAGCCGGGCGACCCGTCGCTGCCGGAAGCGTCGTCGGGCTATCGCACCGGGATGAAGCCGGTCTATGCGAAGACCTATCTGGTGGCCACGTCGAACGCGTACGCGAGCGCGGCCGGTTGCGCGGTGCTGAAGAAAGGCGGCACGGCCGCCGACGCGGCGGTCGCCGTGCAGGCCGTGCTCGGCCTGACCGTGCCCGAAGCGACGGGCCTCGGCTCGGGCGGCGTGCTGCTCTACTACGATGCGCGCGGCAAGACGCTGCAGGCGTATGACGGCCGGGAAACCGCGCCGGCCGCCGCGACGGAGAACTACCTGCGCTACGTCGACGACGCGACTGACCAGTCCGCGCCGCTGCCGAACGCACGGGCGAGCGGCCGCTCGATCGGTACGATCGGCGTGCCGAGGCTGATCGAGGCGCTGCAGCAAGACCATGGCCGGCTGCCGTGGCAGAACCTGTTCGGCGATGCGATCACGCTCGCGACCAACGGTTTCCCGATCGGGGGCCGGCTCGCCGACGCGATCGCGTCGAACGCCGCGAACCTGAAGCGCGACCCCGAGGCCGCCGCATATTTCCTGAACGCCGATGGTTCGCCGAAGACGCTCGGCACCGTGCTGAAGAATCCGGCGTATGCGCGCACGCTGACGCTGATGGCGCAGTCGGGCGCGAACGCGCTGTACACGGGGCAGATCGCGCAGGATATCGTCGCGAAGATTGCCACGACGAAGGGGGCGGACGGGTCGACGCTCACGCCGGGCAAGACGACCGTAGCCGACCTCGCCGCGTACCAGGCGAAGCGCCGCGAGCCCGTGTGCACGACCTATCGCAGCTACTGGGTGTGCGGGATGCCGCCGCCGTCGTCGGGTGGCATCGCGGTCGCGTCGGCGCTCGGCATTCTCGAGAATTACGATCTGAAGTCGCTGAAGCCGACGGCGATCGATCTCGAAGGCGGCAAGCCGACCGTCGCGGGCGTGCATCTCGTTACCGAGGCCGAACGGCTTGCGTATGCCGACCGCGACAAATACGTAGCCGATACGGATTTCGTGCCGCTGCCGGGCGGCACGTGGAACACGCTGCTGAACAAGCCGTACCTGAAATCGCGCGCAGCGCTGATCGACCCGGCCAAGAGCATGGGCACCGCACAGCCCGGCAATCTCGGCGCGGTGCCGCTTGGCGTCGACACGACGCTGATCGAGCACGGCACGAACCAGTTCACGATCGTCGACGGCGACGGCAACGTGCTGAGCGCGACGACGACGGTCGAATCGAGCATGGGCTCGTTCCACATGACCAATGGCTTCCTGCTGAACAACCAGCTGACCGACTTTTCCGCGAACCCGGTCGACAGCGCGGGTAATCCGGTGGCCAACCGCCTGCAGCCGGGCAAGCGGCCGCGCAGCTCGATGGCGCCGACGATCGTGTTCGGTCAGGCCGCGGACGGCTCGCGCGGCGATTTCGTGATGGCAACCGGTTCGCCGGGCGGTGGCACGATTCCGCAATACGTGGTCAAGACGCTCGTCGGCGCGCTGGACTGGGGCCTCGACGCGCAGCAGTCCGCGGGGCTCGTCGACTTCGGCGCGAGCAACAGCCCGACGACCACGATCGGCGGCGAGCATCCGAACGTCAACACCGCGAACAACGGAGCGAACGATCCGCTGATCACGGGGCTGCTCGCGCTCGGGCACAAGGTGTCGACGTCCGCGCAGGCGAGCGGCGTCAACACGGTGATGCGCGTGACGGTCGGCCAGTCGCCCGCGTTGCAGGGCGGCACCGATCCGCGGCGTGAAGGCGTCGTGCTCGGCGATACGTTCCGGCCATAATCGGGCGGAACGCGCGGCCCCGATCCGCCGGTATTCACCAACGGGCGGTCGGGGCCGTGCATCGTGGAGGAGTCGCAATGACGAATGCGCATCTGCGTGAAATGGACGCCATCCTGTCGGTGCCGGGCTTTTTCGATTTCCTCGGCGACCTGGATTGCGACCGCGCGCTGGACAGTCGCGATGCCGAGCCGTTCGATGCGCAGTGGATGGCGTCGTTCGACGAAATCGACGGCGATCCGGGCGCAGCGATCGACCGGCCGGCCGTGGATGCACTGAGGGAAAAGGCGTTCAAGCTCGCGTTCGGCGCATCGGGGCATGCCGGCGTGGCGGCGTGCGTATCCGACGACATCGAACTCATCGCGAGGAGCCGGTTGTCGGGCTGCACCGATGGCTGGCCGACACGCATCCTTTGGAATGCTTATAGAAGCGGCCGGTTTCCCTGCTAGCCGTTTCACCTGCCTGGTTTCCCGATCCGTGGCGATCAGCCGCGTCGCTGTTGCGGAATGCTCCGTGCGGCACGCCCCCAGAGTCCCCCCGTCTACCGTCCAATCCCGCCGCAAGCCCCCGATTGTCAAACAGTGTGAGTCAATCGTCAGCATTTGCAACGGAAGTAACAGTCCCCGCAAATCAATCGTTTTGCGGGTTCGCGCCGCTACATTAGCTCCACCTGCCGCACGTCGCGGCGAGGCATGCGACAAGCCGCACGAAGGCGGCCCGCAGCAACAACGTCTTTGGGGAGAATGACCATGAACAAGATTCGTACGATTCTGGTGGGTGCTGCACTGACCGCGATGGCGACTTCGGCTGCGTTCGCACAGACGGCCCAGACCGGCGCCCAGGGTTCCGCAGGCGTCGGCGCGCAGGTTCAGACGCCGCTGCTCGGCGGTGGCGTGGGCCTGCAGGCTGGCGCCGGCGCGAATGCGGCAGGCTCGGGTTCGGGCGCGGGCAACGTCGTGGGCGGCGCGCTGAACGGCGTCGGCAAGACGGTCGGCGGCGTCGGCTCGGCAGCCGGAAATACGGTTGACGGCGCGACGCATGCGGTCGGTTCGGCAGCGGGCACCGCGAAGGATGCCGCCGCATCGGCCGTCCACTCGACGAAATCGCACGTGAAGCACGTCGCAGGCACGGCAAAGAGCCACGCCCAAGGCGCGATGTCGACGGCGGGCGACGTCGCCGGCGGCGCGAAGGCGAAGGCCGGTGAGGCGCTCGAAGGCGCGACGAACTCGGTGCAGGGCGGCGCATCGGTCGGCGTGAAGGGTTCGGCGTCGGCACAAGGCGGCGCGCAGTAAGCGTCACGCTTCCCGACAGAGCCCGGCCCGCTTCGATGCGGGCCGGGCTTTTTTTTGTTGGCGCGCACGGCGCGCCGTTCATCCTATTCTCGATACAGGGATGCGTCGGCGTTCGCCATCATCCGGCGACGCGACGCGTACGGGCACCTTGCCCGATGCCCGCCAGCAAGGGCCCGCAACGGGCGGCGTGCGCATCCTCTGCCTATTGCCTGCCCACCATGCTTAAATAGCGGGGCTCCCGGTGGGTTGCCGGGCCGCCGCGATCGCGGCGCCGGCCGATACGGGCATGCATGTCCGATCGACATCGTGACGACAGACGACACCAAAACGCCGTTCCGGCCCGCCCGGCGCGGCCCGATAACATTCCGAGGCCTTACGTCATGACCCTTCTGTTCCGTCTTCTCGCGCTCGCCTGCGCGCTCTGGCTGGCTGCCTGCGCAGCGACGCCTCCGCCGTCCGCCAGCACCAATGCGTCCGCCGCCGCACCGGACGCCAGCGAACGCCGCGGGCTCGGCACTGCGTGGGGCGAGTCGGTGCGATCCGAAACCCGCCAGGTCGATTTCGAGCGCGCGGATCCGGCGAAGCCAACGGATCTCGCGTCGGTCTACTACAACGATGCGTTGCCCGGACACCCGCCCGCGTCCCAGGTGCGCCGGTTGCCGACGCGCGTCGCGCTCGCCAACGGCGACATCGCGCTGTCGTTCACGGACGAAAAGGGCGCGCCGCTGCATCTCGCGCGCAGCGACGGCCGCTGGCACATGGCGGGCGTCGAAGGTTCGCGCTACATGATCGTGCTGCGCAACCAGGGGCGCCGCACGTTCGAGGTCGTGTCGACCGTCGACGGGCTCGACGTGCTGTCCGGGCGGCCGGGCCGCTATACGAACGGCGGTTACGTGCTGTATCCGGGCCGCACGCTGACGATCGAGGGCTTCCGCAAGAGCCGCGACGAAGTCGCCGCGTTCCGCTTCGCGGCGGTACCCGACAGCTATGTCGCGAACGCGAAGTATGGCGATGCCGCGAACGTCGGCGTGATCGGCGTCGCGCTGTTCGCGCAAAAGGAGAACGACGAGGAGGCGCTGCGCCGCAACGCGAATCCGTTCCCCGGCAATGACAACGGCTATGCACCGCCGCCGGTACCGCGCGGCGAGTAACGGCACGTCGTGGATCGGCCGCGTGCGTCGTGACGAACGACGCACGCGGGGCGACCCTGAATCGGCGCTGCCCGAACGACATGCCGGCACATACGATGAACTTCACGACAATCCTGCGCGACTCATGCGGACACGGATCAGCCCGACGAAATCGATGGTGTTGAAGCTCGCGGCGCTGGCGCTGCTGGCCTCGAGTACCGCCGTTGCCTCCGCCGAAACGCCGGCGCCCGAGTCGGTGCGGCTCGCCAATGGTCACGAGATCGAATGGGTGCGCCCGGGGTTGTTCGAGGTCGATGTCGCCCGCCACAAGAAATCGGCACTGAGCGTGCCGGTCGAGCTCCGCCGCGTATTGGCCGATGCATCGAGCGTCGCGTTCCCGTCGGACCGGTTGAAGCGGATCGACGGCAAAGACTATCTGCTGGTCGTCGTCAACCGCTCGTCGAACGTCCGCCCGACCGGATATTGCGGCGCGGGCGAAGAAGGGGCGCTGCACGTGCTGGAGCTGCACGGCGCCCGTGCGGTACCGCGTTTCTCGCTGCCGGTTCAAAGCTGCATCGACTCCGTTTCGCTCGAAACCAATGATGGAGCGCAATCGCCCTACCTGGCGATCGCGTGGCGCGACGCCCCGGCCGGTATCGACATCCGGTGGGAATATCTCGCACACGGCGGTCCAACGCATCGCTTTTTTCGTTTCGTGAACGGCTCGTTTGTCGAGGCCGAGGTTCCTCGGTAACACGGTCGCGCTGTGGCACGATGGCCGTTCGAATTCGCATCGCGTGATTCCCCATCTTCCGGATCGACGGAGAGCCTCATGTCGTTACCCGCTTTCAGGTACCATCCCGACCCGCTGGCAACGGGCAGCGTGATCCGTTCGGATGCGCGCTGCGTGTGTTGCGGCGCTGCGCGCGGTTACGTGTACGCCGGCCCCGTGTATGCGGTCGACGAGTATGAGCAATGCATCTGCCCATGGTGCATCGCCGACGGCTCGGCGCACGCGCGGCTCGACGCAGCCTTTACCGACACGTACGGCATCGGCGGCGGCGAACGGGACGCCGTGCCCGACGCAGTCGTCGACGAAATCGCCTGTCGCACGCCGGGCTTTCAGGGCTGGCAGCAGGAACGGTGGTGGACGCATTGTGGCGATGGCGCGCAGTTCATCGGCCGTGCAGGAGCCGCCGAACTGACCGCGCTCGGCCCGCAGGCGGTTGCGTCGATTCGGGAATCGACCGGACTCGACGAGGGCGGCGAGTGGGCGCGTTTCTTTGCCGCACTCGACAAGGACGGCTCGCCGACAGCGTATATGTTTCGCTGCCTCCATTGCGGCGAACTCGGCGGCTACCAGGATTGCGACTGATGGTCTGGCTGGCGGCATCGCACGGCGATCGCAGGCCCCCATCGTCATGAAACAGAGGAATCTTCGTGAAGTTCATCCACGCGGCAGACATACACCTTGACAGCCCGTTGCACGGCCTGAGCGCGTATCCCGATGCGCCGGCCGCGCAGTTGCGCAACGCGTCGCGCGAGGCGCTGCGGCAGCTCGTGGATCGTGCGATCGAAGAGGAAGTCGCCTTCCTCGTGATCGCCGGCGACCTGTACGACGGCGACTGGAAGGATCACAACACGGGCATCTTCTTCGGCCAGCAGATGGGGCGCTTGCGCAAGGCCGGCATCCGTGCGTTCGTCCTCGGCGGCAACCACGATGCCGAAAGCGAGATGACGAAGAAGCTGACGCTGCCCGACAACGTCACCGTATTCGGCCACCGCAAGGCGGAAACCCACACGCTGCCGGAATTCGACGTCGCGCTGCACGGGCAGAGCTTCAAGGACAAGGCGGTCGTCGACAATCTCGCGATCGGCTATCCGGACCCGGTGCCCGGTTACTACAACATCGGCGTGCTGCATACGGCGCTCGAAGGCTACGCGGCGCACGCGAACTATGCGCCGTGCACGCTGGCCGAACTGCACGCGAAAGGCTACGACTACTGGGCGCTCGGCCATGTGCACGAATTCCAGCAATGGACGGGGCCGTCCACGGTGGTGTTTCCCGGCAACCTGCAGGGGCGTCATATCCGCGAGACGGGCCGCCGCGGCGCGGTGCTCGTGACGGTCGAGCAAGGCCGCACGCAGGTCGAGCGTCTGTATCTCGACGTGCTGCGCTGGGAAGCCGTGTCGGTCGACGCGTCCGATTGCCTGTCGGTTGCCGACCTGTCGAGAAAGATCGGCCAGTCGCTGGAAGCGCTGCTGACCGTCGACGGCCACGTGCCGCGCGCGGTGCGCGTGACGGTCACGGGGCGCACGCCCGCGCATGGTCTCTTCTTCGGCCGCGCGCCGCAGTTGCGTGCGGAGGTGCTGAACCAGATCGGCATCATCGGCAACGAGCGGCTGTGGCTGGAGAAGGTCCGGCTCGCGACGTCCGCGGCCGATCATCAGCCGGGCGAAAGCGAGCAGCTTGAAGCGCTGGAGGACCTGAAGCAGATCCTGGCCGACGCTGCGCGCGATCCGGATTTCCTCGAACTGCTCGAACGCGACCTGAAGCCGTTCGTCGGCAAGGTGCGCAGCGACGTGAAGGAAGAGGTGCCGTTGCTGGCGATGGCACGTGCGGGCGAGCTCACGGCGCTCGTTGAACAGGTCGGGCCTGCTCTGCTCGCGCGGCTGGCGAGGGGGGAGTAAGCGATGCGCATCAATCAGCTCGATCTGATCAAGTACGGCAAGTTCACCGACGAGACGCTGCGTTTCCCGTCGGCTGGCGAGGATTTCCATGTGATCGTGGGGCCGAACGAGGCCGGCAAATCGACGATCCGCACGGCCGTGTCGGAACTGCTGTTCGGGATGAAGCTGCAGACGCCGCTCGATTTCCTGCACAGCACGCCCGAGCTGCGGATCGGCGGCGTGCTGGGGAGCGGCACGGGCGAACTCGCGTTCCACCGCGCGCGCGGGCGCAGTCCGCTGCGCACGCCCGCCGACGACAAGCTGCCCGACGACTATCTGGCCGCCATCCTTGACGGCGCCACGCGCGAATTCTTCGAGCAGATGTTCGGGCTCGATCATGGGCGTCTGGTCGACGGCGGCCGGAGCATTCTCGACGCATCCGACAAGCTCGGCCAGGTACTGTTCGAATCGGCCGCCGGTGTCGGCAGCCTCGGGCCGGTGCGTGAGGAGCTCGATGCGCGTTCGGTCGAGCTCTGGGCGCCGCGTCGCAGCGGCAGTGCGTTCGCGCTCGCCGAATCGTCGTTCAACGAAGCCGTGACCGAACTGAAGACGGTCCAGGTGCGCACGCACGACTGGGTCGACCGCAAGGACGCGCGCGAAGCGGTCGAACAGCAGATCGAGCAGGCGCGCGCCGAACAGCGCCGGCTCGAAGCGCTGCGCTCGAAGCTCGAACGCGTGCGGCGGCTGGCGCCGTACCTGAAGGAGCTGACGGTCAAGGACGCGGCGCTGGCGGAACTGGGCGCGGTCGTCGAGTTGCCGCCCACCGCGTATGCGGATCTGCTGAAGGCGCAGGGCGATCTCGCGGCCGAACAGAAGGTGCTCGAGGAGCGTCGTGCCGACCTGCTCGCGAAACGGCAGGCGCGCGATGCGATCGACGCCGATGCCGACACGCTGGCGCTCGAAGCCGACATCGAAGCGCTCGATCGGCTGCGCGGCGCGTGCATGAATCACGCACAGGATCTGCTGCTGCTTGGCGCAGACGTCGAGCGGCACCTGTCCGCCGCGTTTGCCGCGGCCGCCCAACTCGACTGGCCGACGGACGAGGTGTCGCTGCGTGCGTCGCTGCCGACGGCGCTGTCGCTGAAGACCGTCGCCAACCTGTTGCGCGAACACGGCGCGCTGCACCAGGCGCTTGCCGGCGCGCGCGAATCGCTCGACGAACGCACGCGCGAGCTTGCACAGGTGCGGGAACAACAGGCGCGCCTGTCGACCGTCGATGTACCGGAAGCGCTGCGTGCGGCGTTGACCGATGCGCAGGGCTTTCGCAACAGCGGCCAGCGCGAGCAGGCGCTCGAACATGAAATCGCTGCTGCCGACAGCGCGCTGGCTGGGGCACTCGATGCACTCGGCCAATGGCGCATGCCGGTCGACACGCTGCGGGCGCTCGACGTGCCGTCGGCGGCGCGGCTCGGCGCGCTGCAGAAGGAAGACAGCGAACGCGCGAGCGCGGCCGCTGCGGCACGCGACGCGCGGGACGGCGCGCTCGAAGAGCTCGAGCGGCTCGAACTGCAGGAGAAGCATTTCGCGGAGAACCACAAGGTCGTCACGACCGCCGACGTGCTGGCGGCGCGTGCGCGGCGCGACGGCGCGTGGGGCGATGTCCGCAGCGGCGCGGTCGATCTCGTCACGGGCGCACCTGCGGTCGACGACGCGATTCGCCTGGCGGACGAACTCGTCGATGCGCAGCTCGGCGCGACGCAGGCGGCGGCGACGTTGCAGTCGCTGCGTCAGCAGGTCGAATCCGCACGTGCCGGCGTGACGCGCAGGCAGGCCGCGCTGGACGAACGCGAGCGAGAACTCGCCGCGCATCGCGACGCATGGGCTGCACTCGCGACGACGGCCGCGGTGCCCGGCATGCCGCTGGCGGCGATGGGCGACTGGCTTGCGAAGCGCGACACGGTGTTCGCCGCGCAGGCCGACCTTGATCGGCAGCGCCGCGAATTCGACACGATTCGCGCCGCACGGGCCGGTGTCGAAGCCGTGTTGCGCGCGGCGCTGCGCACCGTGTCGCGAGGCGGCGAGTCGGACGGCCTGGCGGCGCTCGTCGCGAGCGCCGAGACCTTCGTCCAGTCGGCCGAAAAAGCGCTCGCGCAACAGGACAGCCTCGAGGATCGCGCGCGGGAAGCCGAACGCGGGTGTGCGACGGCGCAGTCGCGCGCCGACCACGCGCAGACGGCCTACGATGTGTGGCAAGCGCAATGGCGCGCCGCGCTGGCCGACGCAAAGCTGTCCGCGAGCGCGGCGACGCTGGCTGCGGCGGAAGGGGCGCTCGGGCTCGCCAACGCTGTGACGGCCGAACTGGCCGATGCCGACGCGCCGCGCAACCGGATCACTGCCATCCGCGCGGAACTGGCCGCGCTCGAGGCGGGGGCACGGCGGCTGGCCGCGGCGCTCGCCCCGGAATGGCTGACGAGCGGTGACTGGCCGGACGTCGCGCGCCGGCTGACGATGCGCCTCGCGGCCGCCCGGGAAATTGCACGTGCGATCGGTCGCGCTGACGAGGCCGTGCGGCAGGCCGACGGCAAGGTCGCGGATGCCGCCGCCGCGGTGGCTGGTGCCGATGCGCGCATCCAGCCGCTGCTGCAACTGGCCGGCGTAGCGTCGATCGACGCGGCGCTGCCGCTCGCCGAACGCTCGGATCGCCAGCGCCAGCTTCGGCAGGCGGTCGATGCCGCGCACGAGGCACTGGTGCGCGATGGCGACGGCCTGTCCCGGTCCGCCGTCGAAGCCGAAGTCGCGGAGCAGGACATCGTCGACGTACCGGCACACCTTGAAGCGGTGAAGCAGTCGCTCGGCGATGTCGGCAAGCGGCTGAACGAGCTTTCCCAGCAGCAGGTCGTGGCCGATCAGGCGTTCGGCGCAATCGATGGGCAGGCGAATGCCGCCGTTGCCGAGTCGAAACGGCAGGAAGCGCTGGCGGCGATGGGCGATGCAGCCGAGCAGTACCTGGAGGCGGCCACCGCGAGCCGGCTGCTGAAGTGGGCGACGGATCGCTATCGCGACCAGAAGCAGGGGCCGATGCTCAGGCGCGCGGGAGAGATCTTCGCCGGGCTCACGCTGGGCGAATTCGCGCGGCTGACCGTCGATACCGAACGGACGCCGCCCGCACTGTATGCACGTCGGACGAAGGGCGCGTCGGTCGAGGTCGCCGGGTTGAGCGAAGGGACCCGTGACCAGTTGTTCCTTGCGCTGCGGATCGCGGCACTGGAGCTGCAGCTCGGCAGCCGGACCGCGCTGCCGTTCGTCGCCGACGACCTGTTCATCAACTTCGACGATGCGCGCGCGAAGGCCGGGCTCGACGCGCTGCGCGATCTGTCGACGCGCACTCAGGTGCTGTTCCTGACGCACCACGACCACCTGCTGCCGCTCGTGAGGGACGTATTCGGCGCGCGGGTCAACGTGGTCGAGTTGCAGCGCGCGCCGGTGGGTGCGTGACGCGCGGCGTGCGCGGAGGCCGGCGCACGGGCAGGGTCATCGCGAACAGGTAGTATGTGCGGTTCCGAAATGCCCGCGGCCGGTTCTGCCGGTCGCGGGTCAGGCCACACGAGGGGGGAATATGAAAAAGCTGGTAGCCGCCATCGCGTTCGCGGCGGACAAGCATCGCAATCAGCGGCGCAAGGACGAAGAAGCGTCGCCGTACATCAATCATCCGATCGCGCTTGCCGATGTGCTGGCCAACGAGGCCGGCGTCGAGGACGAACGTGTGATCGTCGCGGCGGTGCTGCACGACACGGTCGAGGATACCGAGACGACCGAGCAGGAACTGCTGAGGCTGTTCGGCAAGGACGTGGCGGACATCGTGATGGAAGTCACCGACGACAAGTCGTTGCCGAAGGAGGAGCGCAAGCGCCTGCAGGTCGAGCATGCGGCGACCATCAGCCGGCGCGCGAAGCTCGTGAAGCTGGCCGACAAGATCTGCAACCTGCGCGACATCGCGCGGCATCCGCCTGCGGACTGGCCGCTGGAGCGCAAGCAGGCGTACTTCGACTGGGCGAAGTCGGTCGTCGACCCGATGCGCGGCGTGCATCCCGGTCTCGAGGCGATCTTCGACACCGCCTACGACGCCAGGCCGGCGGACTGAGGCGCCTGCATGCGATCGACCCGATCCGTCGGATCCGCCGCGCCGCAATCGCCGGTCGTGGCGGGTGTCGATGTGGGCGGGGAAAAGAAGCAATGCGATCTCGTGATCCTGCGCGGAACGACGGTCGTCTGCCGCGAGGCGCAGATCGCGCCCGAGGCGGTGCCTGCGCTGTGTCTCGCCCATGACGTCGTGGCCGTCGGTGTCGACGCACCGAGCCTCTGGTGGGCGGGGAGCGGGCGCCGGGCGGCCGAGCAGGCGCTCGCGCGCGAGCGGATCTCGTGCTTTCCGACGCCGTCGCGGGAGCAGGCGGTCGCGAGCACGTCTGGCTTCTTCGACTGGATGTTCATGGGCGAGCGCGTCTACCGCGCGCTCTCGGACGCCTATCCGCTGCTGACCGGCGCGCGCTATGCGGGCGGACGCGCGAGCTTCGAAACCTATCCTTATGCGATCACCTGCGCGATGCTGGGCAAGTCTGTTGCGTCGGCAAAGCAGAAACGCAACCAGCGCCGGCAATTGCTGGAGCGACTGGGGATCGACGTGTCGACGCTGAAGTCCGTCGATGCGCGAGACGCGACCCTTTGCGCCGTGACGGCGCAATGCGTCATCGACGGGAATGCGCATGCGTATGGCGATGCGGCGGGCGGATATATCCGCGTGCCGATCGTGAGCGAGACGATCGTTCTCGATGCGCGGTAGCTGCGTCGCGCGGCCGGGGCGTAGAGATAAGGTGAGCTTTTGCGGGAGCGAAGCAGCCGGTGTGTCGACAAAGGTGTCAGGCGGCGCCTGTCGGCCGGCAAGCATCGGGATGGCTGGCGCACACGACATGACGCCGGTGCACGATGCGATCCCGAGCGGCGCAGCTCAATCCTCGAGGATGGTTTTCGGCACGCTGGCCAGATCGCAGGCTTGCGCCTGCTCGAAGTAGCCTTCGGCGTCGTCGATCATCACGACTGCGACGTCGATCAGTTCGTCGAGCCGTTGCAGCAGCGATTCACGCCACTCGATGTCTTCGTCGCGCTCGGGCGTCTTGTCCAGTTGCTCGATGATCGAGTCGGCCGTCTGCAGGAAAGGAATGGCCTGCTGATAGTTTTCGATCGAGACCATCGCCGCGTTGCGCGCGCCGACGAGTCGCTCGCGGTGCTCGTCTGCCAGTTCGGATTCGCCGCTGATCCGCGGCAAGACATCCGAGATGCGTTGCAGAAGCGGCGGAGCCTGTTCTTCCAGGATGATGGCGCGCTCGCGCAGCGCTGCATATTCGTCGCGAAGATCGGCGTCGCCGGGTTGAGTGGTGCTGTCCATCGTGGATATAGAGTGCGTGGTTCGGTCGCGGCATGATACTCGACAGCACCCGGTTCCTTGCCGGTTCCGTGGCTTCCTATATGGAAGGCAGAGCGGCTTGCGTCATATCTATGGGAGGCGGCTTCCATAGATATGGGCGGCCTGTTGAGGCCCAAGCCCCCGTGCGCGGCAGCGCACGGGGGCTTTTTCAAAATATTTTCACAAAGGGGCTTGCGTAGTTGGGGGCGGGTGCTTAGAATCACGCCTCTTTCGCGCTAACGGAAACACGGCGCGGAAGAGGGAAGCAGGGTTGGCGGTGTGCTGGAGTCTGAAGCGCGCCACTGGCCTGGAAGTTGAGCCCCGCAGTCGCAACGATGTAGTGAAAAAAGTTGTTGACGAAATGCGAAACACGGTTCATAATCTCGCTTCTCTGCTGCTGAAAACGCAGCGCTGCTGAGAAACACGAAGTTCCTCGCAGAAACGCT
>NZ_JAAGPM010000139.1:0-20612 GCF_017104865.1 Burkholderia sp. Ac-20349 | reverse complement strand
TGGGGACCTGCGGCGCGGTGACCGGGAGGGGGGTGTCTAGCGCCGTCTCGCGGGGAAACGCGGCAACCAAGCCGGTCTGGCCGCTCCCGGCGGCGGCGGGGGCGGATAGCGACGCGCGCAGTCCGTCCGAGCAGCGGGCCCTGTGTGCGGCCGGCAGGCGCGCCGTGGGGGGGGGCGCGGGTGCCGGGCCGCGGGCGGCCCGGGCAGGCACCGCGGCGCTGCGGTAAAATCCCGGCTTCTCTCCGCGCCTTGAGTGGCGCGTCATTCGAAGGTCGACAGCCGATGCAGATTCACAAGGAAGTGGACGCGCGCGGGCTCAATTGCCCGTTGCCGATCCTGCGTGCCAAGAAAGCGCTCGCCGATATGGAAAGCGGGCAGATCCTCAAGGTGCTCGCGACCGATCCGGGCTCGCAGCGCGATTTCGCCGCGTTCGCGAAGCAGACGGGCAACGAGATCGTCGAATCGACGACGCAGGACAAGACCTTCGTGTTCCTGATGCGGCGCCGCTGAAGGCTCGCGTCACGGTGCCGGCGGCCGCTGGTGTCCGTCGGCCGCGCCTTTCTGACAATTCTTAAACCTCGCTTCGTGATCGGCTGCGTATACTGACCCGGCCGGTCGTCCGCTCACAGCGGATGCGCCGGCCACGGTACGTCTTACGGCGGGCACGGGGGCCATGCCTGACGCTACCGTCGTACAACGGGGAGAGGACATGTCCTTCAGACCAGGGACCATTCGAAGTCCGTCCGGAGCGGAACGCAGCGTATCGGGACTGAGCCGTATCGAGCTCGACCCGCAACAGGATCGCCACGCGCGTGCCGCGCTGGAGGCCTACGCGGATTCGGCCGCGGCCGAGATGCCGTGGCTGGCCGAGTGGCTCGACGAACGGCTGCGCGATGCCGCGCAGGACGACGGCTCGGGCCTGACCTACTGCGGTGCGACGATCGAGCGTGTGTTCGATCTGGCGCAGGCGTGGGCGGCGAGCCAACCGGATTACGCGGCTACCGCGTGGGAGCGGGTGCGCGGCCAGTTGCAGCGGATGCTGGTGCAACCGGCGCGTTCGGAACCGCTGTTGCCGTGCGTGCCGGCCGACGATGTCGCCGAGCAGGTGGCCGGTATCGCGGGCGTCGACTAGGCGCTCGATTGCGCGGCGGAAAGGATTATTCGAAGAAAAGACGGTAGTCCGCGCAATTTATTGGCGAATTTCATACTACTATGATGAAATCGCCGGTTCGTCCGTACCCCGTTTTTGAGATATTTAGCCGGGGTCGCCGGTTTGCGCAGATGGCGCGAGCGGCGAACGACGGCTCGCCGGCCGGTATCCGGGGGCCGTGCGCGTGCTGCGCGGCTGGATGGGGGCGGGGAGCTGAACTGGACGAATCGATTTCGATTTGCGGGGTGCTATGAGAATTGCTGTACTGGATGACGATCCGGCCCAGACGGATTTCGTCAGTCAAACGCTGACGGCCGTTGGCCATACGTGCTATGCGTTCAAGGAAGGCAAGGCCCTGAAGAAGCGTCTGCAGCGCGAGACGTTCGATCTGCTGGTGCTCGACTGGAACGTGCCCGACATGTCCGGCGAGGAAGTGCTGAAGTGGGTGCGTGCCAATCAGACCGAGCACAGCCTGCCGATCATCTTCATGACGAGCCGTGACGACGAGGCGGGGATCACGCAGATCCTCAATGCCGGCGCCGACGATTACGTGGTCAAGCCCGTGTCGGGCCCGATCCTGCGCGCGCGCATCGGCTCGCTGCTGCGCCGCGCATATCCGGTCAACGCCGAGGCAACCGTTCGCGAATTCGATCAATTCCGTTTCGACGTGAACCTGAAGCAGGCCTACGTCGGCGACAAGGCCGTGAGCCTCACGCAGAAGGAGTTCGAGCTCGCGCTGCTGCTGTTCCAGCATCTCGACCGGCCGCTGTCGCGCGCGCACATTCTCGATCTCGTGTGGAAGCAGGCGACCGACATCCCGTCGCGCACGATGGATACGCACATCTCGATGCTGCGCACCAAGCTCGGCCTGCGGCCCGAAAACGGCTATCGCCTCGCGCCGATCTACGGCTACGGCTACCGGCTCGAGCGGGTCGGCCAGGGAGAACCGGAGTGACCACGGGAATCTCGCAGCGCACGGCGACCCGGCGCACGGTGGCGCTGCGCGCGGCCTGTGCGGTCGCGTTTGCGTTTGCCGCGCAGCATGCGGCTGCGCAGCCGCCCGCCGCGGCAGGCAAGATGGTCGTCTATCGCACGCAGGGGGGCGACACGCTGTACGACGTCGCCGCGCGCTACCTGCAGGGCGCGGACGACTGGCAACTGCTTCAGCAGATCAACGGCGTGCCCGCTCCGAAGCATCTGCAGCCCGGCGTCGCGCTGAAGCTGCCGGTCGCACGCCTGCGCAAGGAAAAGCTGACCGCGCGCGTCATTGCGGTGCAGGGCACGGCCGAACGCGCTTCCGGCGACGCTTTCGTGCCGCTCGCGAACGATGCGACCCTCGCCGAGGGCGACCGCGTGCGCACGGGCCCGAACGGCTTCGTGACGCTCGAGCTCGCCGACGGCACGCACATGAGCCTGCCGCCCGACAGCCAGCTCGACCTGAAGGCGCTGCGCCGCACGGTGCTGACCGGCACGCTCGATCGTGAGTTCGAACTCACGCGCGGCTCGGTCGACAGCGAGGTCACCCATCTGAAGAAACGCGACGACCGCTTCCAGATCCGGTCGCCGTCGGTCGTGGCCGGCGTGCGCGGCACGCACTTTCGCGTGAATTACGACGCGGCCGGCAATGCGTCGACCCGCGTCGAAGTGCTCGATGGCACCGTCGGTGTCGCGGGCGACCGGCAGCCGGCCGATCCGACGCTCGTGCATGCGAATTTCGGCAGCGTCGCGACGTCGTCCGGCGCGGTCGGCGCGCCCGTCGAGCTGCTGCCTGCGCCGGCGCTCGCGCATCCCGACAAGGTGCAGGACGAGCCCGACGTCGCGTTCGACGTCGCCCCGCTCGAACAGGCGCATGGTTACCGCATGCAACTCGCGCACGACGCGGGGCTGCTCGACCTGTTCAGCGAAACGCGCACCGATTCGCCGCGCGCAGTCTTCCACGACGTACCGAACGGGAACTACTTCGTGCGGGTCGCCGCGATCGACGCGAACGGCCTCGAGGGCCGGCCGCGCACGTACGCGTTCGAGCGCCGCGTGATGGGGCTCGACGCGAGCGCATCGCCCGGCGCGGGCGGTTACGAATTCCGCTGGTCGCCGAACGGTTCGAGCAAGGATGCGCGCTACCGGTTCGTGCTGTCGCGCTCGAAGGACCTGAGCGCGCCGGTCGTCGACCAGGTCGGTCTGCACGCGCGCCAGATCACCGTCGCGCACCTGCCGCCGGGCGACTATTTCTGGGCCGTGACCGTCGAGGAGTTCGAAGGCGGCAAGTTCTACGAGAAGACCAGTCCGGTCAGTGCGTTCACGCTGTCGCGCTGATTCGCGGCGCATGAAACCCGACTCCGTTTCCCCGCGGCGGGGCCTCGGCCGCCGCTTCCTGATCGAATGGATCGCGATCGGCTGCCTCGGGATCGCGGTGATCCTCGTCTGCGCGCTCGGCCGCCTGTCGGCAAGCGTCGACGGCCTGATCTACGACCGGCTGCTGATGCTGCGCAGCCTGCCGCTGTCGCCCGACGTGGTCGTCGTCGACATCGACAACCAGAGCGTGTCCGCGCTCGGCCGCTGGCCGTGGCCGCGCGACGTGCATGCGCGGCTGCTCGATACGCTGGCGCGCGCGCAACCGGCTGCCGTCGTCTACGACGTGCTGTTTACCGAACCGTCGCCGGAGGATCGCGCGTTCGCGGACGCGATGAGCCACGTACCGACCTTCCTGCCCGTGCTGCTGAGCCCCGAGCAGGTGGACGGCACGCGTGCGGTCGATCCGCCGGTGGCCGCGCTCGCGGCGCGCGCGGTCGGGCTCGGCCACATCAATCTTGAAGTCGACCGCGACGGCATCGTACGCAGCGTTGCGCTGTTCGAAAGCGACGGCCGCGTGCGCTGGCCGCAACTGATGGTGCCGGTGTACCAGGCGATCCAGGGTGGCCGGCTGCACCCGGTCGGCGGGGCACCCGGCGCGAATGCGCACGACCTGTCGCGCGACGCGGCCGGCGAGGGCCGCTACCTGATCCCGTTCAGCCGCAATACGCCCGCCTATCCGACGCTGTCGTTCGACGACGTGCTCGAAGGGCGCGTGAAGCCCGACGCGCTGCGCGGCAAGATCGTCGTGGTCGGCGTGACGGCGTCGGGGCTGTACGACCGCTTCGCGACGCCCGTGTCCGGCGAGTTCGGGCCGCTCGCCGGTGTGTATATCCATGCGAACGTGCTCGACATGCTGGCGACCGGCAGCGCGATCTCGCCCGCGTCGCGCGCCGGGCTGTTCGCCGCGTCGCTGCTGCCGCTTGCCGCGCTGCTGGGCGGCTTCCTGATGCTGTCGCCGTGGCGCGCGCTGCTGCTGACGCTGAGCCTCGCCGCGCTCGCGGTCGTCGCGAGCATGGCGCTGCTGTTCGGGGCGCGCATCTGGCTGTCGCCGGCGCCCGCGATCTTCGGGCTGGTCGCCGTCTACCCGATCTGGAACTGGCGGCGGCTCGAAATGACGATGTCGTACTTGCGGCGCGAGCTGCAGCGGCTCGCCGACGAGCCGCACCTGCTGCCCGAGGCGCCGCGCACGCGCAGCGTCGGCGGCGACGTGCTCGAGCGGCAGATGACGCTGATGGCGCAAGCCGCGCAGCGCGTGCAGGACATGAAGCGCTTCGTGTGGGACAGCCTCGACAGCATGCCCGAGCCGATCTTCGTGACCGACCTGGCCGGCACCGTGCTGATCGCGAACCATGCGGCCAAGCGCTACGGGTCGCGCCTCGCGCTGCCGCTGCCGGAAGGGCGGCCGCTGCGCAGCGCGCTCGGCGAGCTGACGTTCATGAAGACCGTCGACGGCAACGTCGAACACGACGTGGCGATCCGCGAGCACTGGCCGGCCGTGCTCGACCCGACGCTCGAGGCCGAACACGACGCGATGGCGCGCGGCATCGAGGTGCGCGATCGCGACGGGCTCGACCATCTGCTGCGCTACGCGGCTTGCACGAACGCGCAGGGCCGCGTGACGGGCTGGATCGCCGGCCTCGTCGACGTGACCGAACTGCACGCGGCCGAGCGGCAACGCGAGGAAGCACTGCACCTGCTGTCGCACGACATGCGCTCGCCGCAGGCGTCGATTCTCGCGCTCGTCGAGATCGAGCGCGACCGCGCCGAGACCGACGCGATGCGCGGGCTGCTCGCGCGGGTCGAGCGCTATGCGCATCGCGCGCTGTCGCTGGCCGACGAGTTCGTGCAGCTGGCGCGTGCGGAGTCGCAGGTGTACCAGCTCGAGGTGACGAGCCTCGTCGACGTGCTGATCGATGCGAGCGACGAGGTGTGGCCGCAGGCGCAGGCGAAGCACATCCGCGTCGACACCGATGTCGGTACCGACATGTGCTGGGTGCGCGCGGATCGCTCGCTGATCACGCGCGCCTTCGTGAACCTGCTGAACAATGCAGTCAAATACAGTCCGTCCGATACCGTGATCACGTGTACGCTGGCGGTCGAGCACGCGTCGAAACGGATGTTCTGTACGATTCGCGATCAGGGATACGGCATTGCGCCGGAAGATCAGCGGCATCTGTTCGAGCGTTTCAAGCGGTTCCATGCCGGCGAGCGGCCCGAGATCTCGGGTTCCGGGCTCGGCATGGCATTCGTGAAGACGGTCGTCACGCGCCATGGGGGCAGCGTGTCGGTCGACAGCGAGGTGGGTGTCGGCACCGCGGTGACGGTGTCGCTGCCTGCAATCGACGAGCCGTCCGCCTGACAGGGCCGGGTGCGACGGCAGGTATTTGGGGAAAGCCATGAGAAAGGAATGGGCAGCGACCGCGCTGGCGGTGTCGCTGTTGACGGGTTGCGCCGGTGTGACGAGCGGCGTCAGTGCGGTCGGGCAGCCGAACGCGTTTGCCGCCGATGCGCACGGCTACGATTTCGTGCGGACGGCCGCGCAGGCCGACGATGCCGAATACCGGCAGATCGAGACGCTCGTGCGCGACGAACTCGCGCACCGCGGTTTCGATGCGAAGCCGCTCGCGGCCGCGCACTACCGGCTGTCGATCGCGTATGCGACGCAGCCGGCCTCGGTCGCGGCGAGCGCCGACGGGTGTGGCGCCGCGAGCAGTGCATGCGTGACGGTCGACGGGCCGGCGCCGTTCGCGCTGCCGTTCATGGGCCGCGTGTATCGCCATGTGCTGACGCTGCGCTTCGTCGACGCGAAATCGGGCGCCGACGTTTACCGCGTATCGGCGGCGCTGCGCGATCGCGATCCCGGCACGCAGCAGGCCGCGCCGGCGCTCGTGAAGAGCGCGCTCGCGAAGGTACCCTTCGGCGACGGCGGCGGCTGGCTCGTCAAGACGAAAAAAGACGACGCGGGCGGGATGCCGGGCGTCGTCTCGGTGAAGCCGGCCAACGCGCGCTGAGCGGCGGCCGGTGAGGTGAGGACGGGCTCGCCGGAGTGAGCCCTGGTGCCCTTGCCGCGTTCAGTCGGCGTGGTGTGCGCCGTCGCGCGTGCGCAGGTACGTGTCGAAGTCCGCACCGACTTCCGCGTGGCGCAGCGCGAATTCGACCGTCGCCTTCAGGTAGCCGAGCTTGCTGCCGCAGTCGTAGCGCGTGCCCTGGTACTTGTAGGCCAGCACTTGCTCATCGGCGAGCAGCGACTGGATCGCGTCGGTGAGCTGCAGCTCACCACCCGCGCCGGGCTTCAGCGCACGCAGGTGCTGGAAGATCCGCGGCTTCAGGATGTAGCGGCCGACCACGCCGAGGTTCGACGGCGCGACTTCCGGCGCCGGCTTTTCGACGATCGCCGACATCTTGACGATCGACTCCTCCCACTCCTTGCCGTCGACGATCCCGTACGACTTCGTTTCCGACGGCGGGATCTCTTCGACGCCGATCACCGAGCTGTGATAGTGGTCGAACACGTCGACCATCTGCTTCATCACGGGCGGGTTGCCGTCGAGCAGGTCGTCGGCGAGGATCACCGCGAACGGGTTGTCGGCCACGAGCTTTTCCGCGCACAGCACCGCATGGCCGAGGCCGAGCGCTTCCGGCTGGCGTACGTAGAAGCAGTCGACATGGCTCGGCTTGATGCTGCGCACGAGCTCGAGCAGCTTTTCCTTGCCGCGCGCCTCGAGTTCGGCCTCGATTTCATACGACTTGTCGAAGTGATCCTCGATCGCGCGCTTGCTGCGCCCGGTGACGAAGATCATCTCGGTAATGCCGGCGGCGATCGCTTCCTCGACTGCGTACTGGATCAGCGGCTTGTCGACGACCGGCAGCATTTCCTTCGGGCTTGCCTTCGTTGCCGGGAGGAAGCGTGTGCCGAGACCGGCAACAGGGAATACCGCCTTGGTGACTTTCAACATGATCGAACCTTTATTCCTGTAATCGACTTGTCAGACGGTTTATGTTCACGCCCGCATTATAGTGAACGCAAACGACCTTACGGTTTGTTACGCAGGCAACCGATCGAGCTGCGCGCGCAGTTTCTCAAGGGTGCTCTGGAATTCCGCGACGCGCTTCTGCTCCTGTTCGACCACGGCCGGCGGCGCTTTCGCGACGAATGCCTCGTTGCCGAGCTTTGCATTGCACTTCGCAATCTCGCCCGTCAGGCGCGCGATTTCCTTCGACAGACGCTCGCGTTCGGCTGCGACGTCGATCTCGACCTTCAGCACCAGCTTGTTCGGCCCGACGATCGCGATCGGCGCGCCGTGTGCTTCCTTGTCGAGCGTTGCTTCATCCGCGAGGATCTGCACTTCCGACAGGCGTGCAAGCGCCTGAATGTACGGTGCGAACGAGCGCAGGCGCTCGGCATCGCCGGCTGCAAGCAGCGGCACCTTGGTTGCCGGCGACAGGTTCATCTCGCCGCGCAGGTTGCGGCACGCGTCGACGATCGCCTTCAGATCGGCTGCCCACTGCTCGGACGCCTCGTCGATCTTCTGCAGGTTCGCGATCGGGTACGCCTGCGTCATCAGCGACGCTTCGCCTTCGGCCTTGCCTTGCGGATAGCGGCCGGCCAGCGGCGCGACCTTCTGCCAGAGCGCTTCGGTGATGAACGGGATGATCGGGTGCGCGAGGCGCAGCACCGTCTCGAGCACGCGCAGCAGCGTGCGGCGCGTGGCGCGCTGCTGTTCCGGCGTGCCGTTCTGGATCTGCACCTTCGCGAGTTCGAGATACCAGTCGCAGTATTCGTCCCACACGAACTTGTAGATGCTGCTGGCGATGTTGTCGAAGCGGTAATCGGCGAAGCCCTTCGCGATGTCGGCCTCGGTGCGCTGCAGCAGCGACACGATCCAGCGGTCGGCCGCCGAGAAGTCGAGGTAGCCGCCCGGGCCGCAATCGCCCGCGCCGCAGACTTCCGGCTTGTCGCTGCCGCAGTCGTGGCCTTCGCAGTTCATTAGCACGAAGCGCGTCGCGTTCCACAGCTTGTTGCAGAAGTTGCGATAGCCTTCGCAGCGCGCGAGGTCGAAGTTCACGTTGCGGCCGAGCGTCGCCATCGATGCCATCGTGAAGCGCAGCGCGTCGGTGCCGAACGCGGCGATGCCGTCCGGGAATTCCTTGCGCGTCTTCTTCTCGATCGTCGCGGCCTGCTTCGGGTTCATCAGGCCCGTCGTGCGCTTCGCGACCAGCGTGTCGAGGTCGATGCCGTCGACGATGTCGATCGGGTCGAGCGTGTTGCCCTTGCTCTTCGACATCTTCTGGCCTTCCGCGTCGCGCACGAGGCCGTGCACGTACACGGTGTGGAACGGCACCTGGCCCGTGAAGTGCGTGGTCATCATCACCATCCGGGCGACCCAGAAGAAGATGATGTCGAAGCCCGTGACGAGCACGGACGACGGCAGGAAGTGCTTCAGTTCAGGCGTTTCGTTCGGCCAGCCGAGCGACGAGAACGGCACCAGCGCCGACGAGAACCACGTGTCGAGCACGTCTTCGTCGCGCTTCAGCGCGCCCGCATAACCCTTCGCGGCCGCCAGCGCGCGTGCTTCTTCCTCGTTGCGCGCGACGAACACCTCGCCGTTTTCGCCGTACCACGCGGGAATCTGGTGGCCCCACCACAGCTGGCGCGAGATGCACCAGTCCTGGATGTTCTCGAGCCACTGGTAGTAGGTGGTCGTCCAGTTTTCCGGGACGAACTTGATCTGGCCGTTGCGCACGACGTCGAGCGACGTTTCCGTGATCGACTTGCCGGGGTTGAACGTGCCTTCCGGCGCCGGCTTCGTCATCGCGACGAACCACTGGTCGGTCAGCATCGGCTCGATCACGACGCCCGTGCGGTCGCCGCGCGGCACCATCAGCTTGTGCGGCTTCACCGAGTCGAGGAAACCCTCGGCGTCGAGGTCGGCGACGATCGCCTTGCGCGCGTCGAAGCGGTCGAGGCCGCGATACTGCTCGGGGCCGTTGTCGTTGATCTTCGCGTCGAGCGTCAGGATCTCGATCGGCGCGATCTTGTGGCGCTGGCCGACCTGGTAGTCGTTGAAGTCGTGCGCGGGCGTGACCTTCACGACGCCCGTGCCGAACTCGCGGTCGACGTAGTCGTCGGCGATCACCGGGATCTCGCGGCCCGTCAGCGGCAGCGTGACGAGCTTGCCGATCAGGTGCGCATAGCGCTCGTCTTCCGGGTGGACCATCAGCGCGACGTCGCCGAGCATCGTTTCCGGACGCGTCGTGGCAACGGTCAGCGAGCCCGAGCCGTCGACGAGCGGGTAGCGGATGTGCCACAGGTGGCCGTTTTCCTCTTCGCTCACGACTTCGAGGTCCGACACGGCGGTCAGCAGCACCGGATCCCAGTTGACGAGGCGCTTGCCGCGGTAGATCAGGCCCTGTTCATAGAGCGTGACGAACACGTCGCGCACGGCGGCCGACATCTTGTCGTCCATCGTGAAGTATTCGCGCGACCAGTCGGGCGACGCGCCGAGGCGACGCACCTGGCCGGTGATCGTCGAACCCGATTTTTCCTTCCATTCCCACACGCGCTCGACGAACTTCTCGCGGCCGAGGTCGTGGCGCGACACGCCTTGCGCGTCGAGCTGGCGCTCGACGACGATCTGGGTCGCGATCCCCGCGTGGTCGGTGCCGGGCACCCACAGCGTGTTCTCGCCGAGCATCCGGTGGTAGCGGGTGAGGCCGTCCATGATCGTCTGGTTGAACGCGTGGCCCATGTGCAGCGTGCCCGTCACGTTCGGCGGCGGCAACTGGATCGAGAAATCGGGGCGGGCCGGATCGAATGCCGGGGCCGCATAGCCGCGCTTTTCCCACTCCGGCCCCCATTGGGACTCGATGGTGTGGGGCTCGAAACTCTTCGCAAGCGTGTTGTCGCTCATGTTGGAAATCTGCCGAAAAATGCGTGAATTGGATGCCGAATCTGACAATTATAAATGGATGCACATCGACCAGCCATCGCCTTGCCGGTACGGGCCCGTCGCGACGCGATCGCCGCGTGCCCGTGACGGGTAATCAAACGGATCGGGAACGGCATCGCGCGGCCGACTTATAATGTCGGGTCCGCATTTTTCTCGCCCGTCCGCTGCCGCTCCATGCCCGATCTGCTCGCCAATCTGAACCCCGAACAACTCGCCGCCGTCACGTTGCCGAACGAACCGGCGCTGATCCTCGCAGGGGCGGGCAGCGGCAAGACCCGCGTGCTGATCACCCGCATCGCGTGGCTGATCCAGCAGGGCTACGCGTCGCCGCCCACCGTGCTCGCCGTCACCTTCACGAACAAGGCCGCGCGCGAGATGATGGCGCGCCTGTCGGCGATGATGCCGATCGACACGCGCGGGATGTGGATCGGCACGTTCCACGGCCTGTGCAACCGGATGCTGCGCACGCACTGGCGCGACGCCGGCCTGCCGCAGACCTTCCAGATCCTCGACACCGCCGACCAGCTGTCCGCGATCAAGCGGCTGATGAAGGCGGCGAACGTCGATGACGAGAAGTATCCGCCGAAGAACGTGCAGTACTTCATCAACAACGCGAAGGAGCAGGGGCTGCGCCCCGACAAGGTCGACGCGACCGACAACTTCAACCGCAAGTTCGTCGAGCTGTACCAGGCGTACGACCAGCAGTGCCAGCGCGAGGGCGTGGTCGACTTCCCCGAGCTGCTGCTGCGCTGCTACGAATTGCTCGCGTACAACGCGCCGCTGCGCGCGCACTACCAGGCGCGCTTCAAGCACATCCTGGTCGACGAGTTCCAGGACACCAACAAGCTGCAGTACGCGTGGCTCAAGATGCTCGCGGGCGGCGAGAACGCGATTTTCGCGGTCGGCGACGACGACCAGTCGATCTACGCGTTCCGCGGCGCGAACGTTGGCAACATGCGCGATTTCGAAGACGAATTCCGCGTGCGCAACCTGATCAAGCTCGAGCAGAACTACCGGTCGCACGGCAACATCCTCGACGCGGCGAACCAGCTGATCTCGAACAACGCGCACCGCCTCGGCAAGAACCTGCGCACCGACGCGGGCCGCGGCGAACCCGTGCGCGTGTACGAGGCGAGCACCGATTCGCAGGAAGCCGGCTGGATCGTCGAGGAGATCCGCTCGCTGATCAACACCGGGATGGCGCGCAGTGAAGTGGCCGTCCTGTACCGCAGCAACGCGCAGTCGCGCTCGATCGAGCACACGCTGATGTCGTCGGGCATTCCGTACCGCGTGTACGGCGGCCTGCGCTTCTTCGAACGCCAGGAAGTGAAGCACGCGCTCGCGTACCTGCGCCTGATCGACAACCCGAACGACGACACCGCATTCGTGCGCGTCGTGAACTTCCCGACCCGCGGCATCGGCGCGCGCTCGATCGAGCAGCTCGCCGACGCCGCGCGCCTGTACGGCTGCTCGATGGCCGCTGCGATTCCGTACGTGACGGGCAAGGCCGGCACGAGCCTGGGCGGGTTCGCGAACCTGGTCGCGAAGATGCGCGCCGATACGCAGCAGATGAACCTGCCCGACACCGTCGAGCACATCGTGCGCGCCAGCGGTCTCGCCGATTTCTACCAGGGCGAGCGCGAAGGCCAGGACCGTCTCGAGAACTTGCAGGAACTCGTGAACGCGGCCACCGCGTTCATCGCCGAGGAAGGCTACGGGCTCGACACGCCGGCCCGTTCGATCCCGCTGCGCGCGGGCGCGATCGCGGCGCCCGAGCTCGGCACCGCGACGGACGATCCGGCGGTCGACGTGCTCGATCCGGTATCGCCCGCCGACCCGGCACAGAACCCCGACACGATGACGCCGCTCGCCGGTTTCCTGTCGCATGCGTCGCTGGAGGCCGGCGACAACCAGGCGCAGGCCGGGCAGGACGCCGTGCAGCTGATGACGGTGCACGCGGCTAAGGGGCTCGAATTCTCGGCCGTGTTCATCACGGGCCTCGAGGAAGGGTTGTTCCCGCACGAGAACAGCGTGCTCGAATCGGATGGCCTCGAGGAAGAGCGCCGGCTGATGTACGTCGCGATCACGCGCGCGAAGGAGCGGCTCTACCTGTCGTTCGCGCAGAGCCGGATGCTGCATGGCCAGACGCGCTACAACGTGCGCTCGCGCTTCTTCGACGAGCTGCCCGAATACGTGCTCAAGTGGCTGACGCCGAAGGTCGAGGCCGGTTCGCGCTGGGGCGGTCGGTCGGACAACGCCGGATACGGGCGCGACTGGTTCGCGCGGCCGGGCGGCGGCAGCCGCGAGCAGATCGTCGACCCGGCCGTGTCCGCGCCGCTGCCCGCGTTCGCGGACAAGCAGCGCGCGGCCGATGCCGGCTTCCGGGTCGGCCAGCAGGTGTTCCATACCAAGTTCGGCGAAGGCACGGTCACCAAGCTCGAAGGCAACGGCGCCGATGCGAAGGCGCAGGTGAAATTCAAGCGGCACGGCGAGAAGTGGCTCGCGCTCGCGGTCGCGAAACTGCAGGCGGTGGAATGATGGGCATCGACAACGTTGTGACGCCTGCGGCCCGTCCGCTCGGCATTCTCGCCGCGCTGCCCGAGGAACTTGGCGACCTGATCGCCGCGATGCGTGCCGAAGGTGCGATGCAGACGGTCACGCTCGGCCGCCGCGATTATCACGTCGGCACCGTGCACGGCGCGGCCTGCGTCGTGACGCTCGCACGGGTCGGCAAGGTCGCGGCCGCCGCGACGGTCAGCGCGCTGATCCACGTGTTCGGCGTGTCTGGCGTCGTGTTCACCGGCGTCGCGGGCGGCGTGTCGCGCACGGTGCGCGTTGGCGACGTCGTCGTGGCCGATACGCTGCTGCAGCACGATCTCGACGCTTCGCCGCTCTTTCCGCGCTACGAGGTGCCGCTGCTCGGCATCACGCGTTTCGCGACCGACGCGGCACTGACCGCACGCTTGCGGGCCGCGTGCACGCAATTCGTCGCGGAAGAGGGCGCGCAGTTCGCCGCGCGCTTCGGCCTGGCCGGTGCGACGCTGCACGCGGGGCTCATCATCAGCGGCGACCGCTTCGTGTCGAGCGAGCGCGAGGTCGTCGCGCTGCGTGACGCGCTGCCGGATGCGCTCGCGGTCGAAATGGAAGGGGCCGCGATCGCGCAGGTGTGCGCAGAGCACGACGTGCCGTTCGCACTCGTGCGCACGATCTCCGATACGGCCGACGATCACGCGACGCAGTCGTTCTCGCACTTCCTGTCGGCGATCGCGAGCAGCTATTCGTCCGGCATCCTCAAGCGTTTCCTGACGCTGCATGCGACGACGGCGGCCTGAAGCCGCCGCCGTTCCCTTCATTCCTTCATTCGAGCCGTTCGACCGGCCGCCGCGTGTACGCGGCGGCCGGCGGGCTCGTCACGCCTTCTTGCGCCGGCTGCTTTCGAGGTTCGGCAGGAAGATCGTCAGCACGCCGATCAGCGGCAGGAACGAGCACACCTTGTAGACGAACGTGATGTTCGTTGCGTCGGCGAGCTGGCCGAGCACGGCCGCGCCGACCCCGCCGAGGCCGAACGCGAAGCCGAAGAACAGCCCCGCGACCATCCCGACCTTGCCGGGCATCAGCTCCGTCGCGTAGACGAGGATCGCGGCGAACGCCGACGCCAGCACGATGCCGATGATCACGGTCAGCACGGTCGTCCAGAACAGGTTCGCATACGGCAGCAGCAGCGTGAACGGCGCGACGCCGAGGATCGATACCCAGATCACGTACTTGCGGCCGATCCGGTCGCCCACCGGCCCGCCGATCAGCGTGCCGGCCGCCACGGCCGCGAGGAACACGAACAGGTGGATCTGCGCGGCCTGCACCGACAGGTGGAACTTGTCGATCAGGTAGAACGTGAAATAGCTGTTGATGCTCGCGAGGTAAAAGTACTTCGAGAACACCAGCAGCACCAGCACGCCGATCGCGCCGAGCACGCGGCCGCGCGACAGCGTCGGGTGACCGGCCGCCGCGGCCTTCTTCTTCATCGACGGATGCTTCTTGTACCAGTGGCCGATCTGCGTGAGCACGATCATCGCGACGAGCGCGGCCGCCGAGAACCACGCGATGCTGTGCTGGCCGTGCGGAATGATCACGAGCGCGGCGAGCAGCGGCCCGAGCGCGGAACCCGCATTGCCGCCGACCTGGAACACCGACTGCGCAAGCCCGTGCTGGCCGCCCGACGCCATCCGCGCGACCCGCGACGATTCCGGATGGAACACCGACGAGCCGCAGCCGACGAGCGCCGCTGCCACCAGCAGCATCGGGAAATTCGACGCGGTCGACATCAGCAGCAGCCCCGCGAGCGTGAAGCCCATCCCGACCGGCAGCGAATACGGTTTCGGCCGCTTGTCGGTATAGAGGCCGACGAGCGGCTGCAGCAGCGATGCGGTGATCTGGTAGGTGAGCGTGATCAGGCCGATCTGCGCGAACGACAGCGCGAACTGGCTCTTGAGCATCGGATAGATCGCCAGGATCAACGACTGGATCATGTCGTTGAGCATGTGCGAGAAGCTGATCGCGCCGAGCACCGGGTAGACGGTGCGGGCGACGGGTGGCGCGGACGGTTGGGTGGCGGCTGCGCCGGCGGCGCCGGTGTCGAGGCTGGTTTCCATGTGAGAGCTGAACGAGTTGAGGTGGCGGGCGCGCTCTGCTGGGGATCGGCGCGTCTTGAATCGTTGCTGCGTCAAAGAAGTGTAATGTGGCGTATTGAGAATGTCAGGACAAGTTTTGTCGTGAATCGGACATTCATCCGACGGATCGGCCGATGCCGGCTTTTTTGACCGGGTATAACGCTGGCGGCGCGCCCGCCTGTCGGCAGGGGCGCGCGCCTTGGGCCGGTGCGTGGTTTACCGGACTCAAGAAACGGTGGTGGCGGCCGTAGAACGACCCAATGACAACGGGCGCGCCGCGCCCGGCACCGGCTATCCGCCGTGCGGGCGCAGGACGCGCGGCATGGCCAGCCATCGCGGGAACGCCGGAGCGCCGGACCGCCGGGACCGACCTTTCCGGCCGCGTGATCAATACGGGGATAGTTCGATGAAAGCAGCATCTTTGCATCCACAGCCCGGTGCGGCCGCCGCCGCACCCGACGTTACCGCCGGTCACGCCGCCCGGCGCCTGCGCGCGGCGCGTCGCGAGCGCCGGCCGTGGACCGTCAAGGCGACGTTGCGCGCCGCATTCGCGATCCTGCTCGCCGGCACGCTGGCGATCGGCATGTTTTCGCTGTGGCAGATCAGTCGGCTGAACGCGTCGATCGCGTCGGTCTACGAGCAGGGCCACGTCGCGAGCCGCGCGGCCGAGGAGGTTCGGGCCGAAGTGCTGCGCGCGAGCCGTGCGCAGAAGATGCTGCTGACGGCGAGCACCGCGAAGGAGCGCGACGAACTGGGCGCCGAAGTCGGCGCGGGGCTCGCGTCGATCGGCCAGGCGCTCGGCACGCTGCAGCGCTACGCGGATCCGGGCGACGTCGACGATTCGGCGCGGCTGCGCGCCTTCTCGACGGCGGTCGGCACGTGGAGCACGCATCTGCGCGATTTCGTCGCGCTCGTGCGCGCGCAGCCGCTCGACCTGTCGCAGATGAACTGGCAGGTCGGCACGCAGGACGTGTCGTTGCTGGTCGAAACCGGCAAGCTCGAGAAACTCGTTGCCGAACTCGTGAAGACGCGCGGCGCGAAGTCGAAGGCCACGCTCGATGCGTCCGCCACCATTTTCTCGTCGTCGTTCGCGATGATCGCGGCGATGACGGCTGCGCTGATCGTGCTCGCGATCGTGATCGCCGAGCGCGTGGTGCGCCGTCTCGCGTCGCAGCTCGGCGGCGAGCCCGCGCACGCGAAGGCGATCGCCGCGGACATCGCGCGCGGCGACCTGACGCGACCGATCAAGCTGGGCCGGCACGACCGCGACAGCATGGTGCGTGCGCTGGCCGAGATGCAGACGGGGCTCGCGGCGACCGTCGGCGAGATCGCCGTCAGCGCCGAGGCGATCGCGGCCGCGTCGGGCGAGATCTCCACCGGCAATCTCGATCTGTCGAAGCGCACCGAACAGCAGGCCGTCGCGCTCGAGCGCACCGCGGCCAGCATGGAGCAGCTCACGTCGACCGTACGGCAGAACGCCGAGAATGCGCGGCAGGCGAGCGCGCTCGCGGCCAATGCGTCGGCCGTCGCGGAGACGGGTGGTGAAGTCGTCGGGCGTGTGGTGGCGACGATGAGCGAGATCGACGACAGCGCGAAGAACATCCGCGACATCATCGGCACGATCGAGGGGATCGCGTTCCAGACCAACATTCTCGCGTTGAACGCGGCGGTCGAGGCGGCACGCGCCGGCGAGCAGGGGCGCGGCTTCTCGGTGGTGGCGGGCGAGGTCCGCCTGCTCGCGCAGCGCGCGGCGACCGCGGCGAAGGAGATCCGCGCGCTGATCGGCGCGTCGGTCGAGCGCGTCGCGAACGGTGCGGCGCTCGCGCACGATGCGGGCCGCACGATGGGTGACGTCGTGCGCGCGGTCAAGCGCGTGACCGACATCATCGGTGAAATTTCCGCCGCATCGGACGAGCAGAGCGCCGGGATCGACGAGATCGGCCGCGCGGTCACGCAGATGGACGCCGGCACCCAGCAGAACGCGGCACTCGTCGAGCAGGCGGCCGCTGCGGCGAACGCGCTCGACGAGCAGGCGCAGGCGTTGAAGTCGCTGGTCGGGCGTTTTCGCATCGCGGCCTGAGCGCGCCCGGCCGTTCGGGTATTACGACTTCTTCTGCTTGTCGGGATCGATGATGACCGTGCAGGTTGTGCCCGCCGACAGCACCACGTCGGCCGGGACTTCGTCGATCCTGATGCGCACCGGCACGCGCTGCGCGAGGCGCACCCAGTTGAAGGTCGGGTTCACGTCCGCGACGAGGTCGCGGCTTTGCGGGTTGTCGCGATCGTAAATGCCGCGCGAGATGCTCTCGACGTGGCCTTTCATCACGCCGCCGCTCATCAGCCGCATTTCGGCCGGCGCGCCGATCTTCACGCGCGGCAGCTTGGTTTCCTCGAAGTAGCCGTAGACCCAGAACGAGTGGCTGTCGACGATCGCGAGCTTGGCCTGGCCGGCCACCGCGTAGTTGCCCTTGAAGGTCTGCAGGTTCGTGACGTAGCCGTCGACCGGCGCGACGACGCGCGTGCGTTCGAGGTTGAGCTTCGCGGCGTCGAGCGCGGCGATTGCCTGCTGGTACTGCGCATCGGCGCTCGATGCGCTGTGCGCGGCGTTCTCGCGGTTTTCCTTCGACACGACGAGCGCGTCGAGGTCCGCGCGGCGGGCCGCGTCGTCGCGGCGCATCTGCAGTTCCGCGCGGCGGGCGGCGACGGCCGCCTGCGCCTGCTCGACCGCGATCTGGTAGTGCGACGGGTCGATCTGCATGATCAGGTCGCCTTTCTTGACGAGCTGGTTGTCATGCACGGGCAGCTCGACGATCGCGCCCGACACGTCCGGCGCGACGTTGACGATCTCGGCGCGCACGCGCCCGTCGCGCGTCCACGGATCGTCCATGTAGTGCACCCACAGCGAGCGCCCGATCAGGATCGCGACGATGAGAATGACGGCGGTCGCGACGAAGCCGAAAAGTTTTCTGAGCATCATGATGGTTCTGGATCAACGATAAACGGCAAGACTCAGTCCGCCGCAAATACAGACGAGAAGGCAGGCCCGGAACAGCGACGGGTGCCAGACGAGACGGTAGAGGCCCGTGTAGGCGAGCAGGCGATCGACGGCCCACGTGGCCAGCGCGCCGATGACGAACATCAGCACCACCGTGGGCATGTAGGCATCGAGAATGGCGATTTCACGCGGCATCATGACGAGGCTCCGGGTTGGGTGCGCGCGGTCGTGGCGCGGTTTCGGTTGAGCGCATCGAGCGGCGATTCGGGATCGAGCAGCGCCGTGCGCACGAAATGCAGGTGGCTCAGGATGCGCTGCAGCCGGTGGCGTTCGTCACGCGTCGGCGTGAACGCGTCGAGCGTCTGCCGGGTCGCGTCGATCGCGTCGTTCACCGCTGCGAGCGTCGCGTCGAAGCGTGCGGCGTCGGGCTTCGTGAACAGCGACGACAGCGCGGTGCGCATCGTCTCGATCGCACGTCGCCACGGCATCGTCGGCGCAAAACGCGGGTCGGACGGCAGTGCCGCCAGCTCGTGGCGCAGGTCGATCGACGCGTTGCCGGTCTCGAGCACCGCGAACATCCAGCGGAGCGCGTCGCGCTGCACGTCGGGCTGGTCGGCCGACAGCGTGTGCGCCTGGTACATCAGGTCGCGCGCGCCGCTCTCGAAGCGCGTGCGCAGGCCGGCGAGCCGTGCGTGGCCGGCCGCGACGGCCTGGTGGCGCAGGTCGGCGAACAGCCGCTTCTTGAGCCACGGCGCGGTTGGCGGGAACAGCACCGCGAACGCGATCGCCGATACCAGCATCGACAGCACGAGTGCGAGCGCGTCGTTCATGAAGCTCGACGGATCGTAATGCGTGATGTTGTCCGGGCCCGCGAGGAAGCAGAAGAAGATCAGGTAGCCCATCCCGTAGCCGGCGAGCTTCGGTTTCAGCGTCATGTAGATGCCGATCGCGAGCAGCGGCGCGAGCGCCACGCACAGCAGCACGAAGCCATCGATCCGCGGATAGATGCCGAACATCAGCACGAAGCCGGTGCAGACGGCCAGCGCCGTGCCCATCCCCATCTGGGCGGACATCGCGGTCGGGCGCGGCGTCGACGACGCGAGCGCGCAGGTCGCCGCCGCCGTCAGCACCAGCGTGACGCCGTTCGGCCAGGCCGTTTCGATCCAGAACCAGCCGAGCGTGAGGATCACCACCGCGGTGCGGATGCCCGCGATCAGCGCGGCCGTCATGTTGGTGCGCGGCTCGTAGCGTTCGATCCAGCGTTCACGCTCGTGCGTCGCGCTCGACAGCGACGCGTAGGTCGCCGCGTATTCCTGCAGGTCGGTGATGAAGCGGTACAGCAGTTCGGCCGCCGTATCGAAGTCGAGCAGCGGGAAGTCCGGGCGCGTTTCGAGTTCGGCGCGCGTCGCGCGGATGCGGCGCGGCAGCGCGTCGCGCCACGCGAGCAGTTGCTCGGCCGCGTGCGCGGCGTCGACCGACGTGCGCACGGGTTCGCCGTTGCGCGTGAGCAGCGGCGCGATTTCACGGAAATACGGTTCGATCGCGTCGATCGCGGCTTGCGCGCCGGCCGCGTGCAGCCGGTTCATCAACTGGTGCAGCGCGTGGAAGCGGCTCGACGCGCTCATGAACTCGCTGTTCAGCCGCGCGAGGCGGCCGCTGCGCATGCGCGTGCCGGGATCTTCGAACACCGCCATGCTGCGCGCGGCCTCGAAGCCCACCACGTCGGCGACGAAGCGCGTATGAATGGTCTCGATGTGCGCGCGGTCGAGCTGGCCCGACAGCGCCGACGCGACATAGTCGACGAAGCTGCCGAAGCGCTTGCGGACCGTCGTGCGCATCTGCTCGCCCGTGTACTGCGGAAACACGAGCGCGCTGACGACGCCGGCCGACACGATCCCGATGATGACCTCGGACACGCGCGTCATCGCGCTCATGAAGGCGCCGTCCGGGTGTTGCGACGCGGGCAGGCCGATCAGCGCGGTCGTATAGCCGGCGAGCAGGAAGCCGTAGCTGCGGAAGTTGCGGTTGCGCGCGGCGCCGGCCGTGCACAGCGCGATCCACAGCGCGATGGCCAGCAGGAACAGCTGCGGCTGCTGCGGGAACAGCCCGACGAACGTGAGCGTCGCGATCAGCCCGAAGATCGTGCCGGCGACGCGGTAGAAGCTCTTCGCGAGCACCGCGCCGCTTTGCGGCTGCATCACGATGAACACGGTGGTCATCGCCGTCTTCGGCGCGGGCAGGTCGAGCCGCATCGACACGCCGGTCGCGATGAACGCGGCGAGCAGCGCCTTGAACAGATAGAGCCATGCGGCGCCGTCGGTACGGGCCCAGTCGCCGAACGCGGCGGTCCAGGCCGCGAACGGGCCGCCGGCGTGCGTGGAAGCGGGGGAGGAGGCTGACATGGCGTCGCTCCGCGTTATCGTGCGGCCGGCACGCCGGACGCACCGGCGGCCGCGACCTGCGCGGGCCGGGCGGCGGCTGCCACCGGCTTCGCATTC
>NZ_JAAGPM010000138.1:0-20790 GCF_017104865.1 Burkholderia sp. Ac-20349 | reverse complement strand
GGGCCGCGTGCGGGCGCAGGTGCGGCGCATGGCTAGGCCGCGGCCTTAGGTCGCGGCACACGAGGCCCGCACGGTAATGCAGCGCCGCGTCACGCGTCAGCGCGCGCACGGTCGACGCGCCCAGCGCTTCGCGCGCCGATGCGCGGCGCGCGGCGTCGCGATCGGCGCTCACCGCCCCGCTCCCGGCTCGCCGCCGCCGGCGCGCGACGCGACCGCCAGTTCCTCGCCGAAACAGCGCTGGTAATACTCGGCGACGACCGGCCGCTCCGCGTCGTCGCATTTGTTCAGGAACGTGAGCCGGAACGCGAGCGCCGGATCGCGGAAGATCTGGCAGTTCTCGGCCCAGTTGATCACCGTGCGCGGCGACATCAGCGTCGACAGGTCGCCGGTCGCGAAGCCGTTGCGCGTCAGTTCCGCGAGGCTCACCATCGATTCGAGCAGCGGGCGGCCGGCTTCGTCCGCGAGTTCCGGCACGCGCGCGCGCACGATGCTGATCTCCTCGTCGCGCGGCAGGTAGTCGAGCGTCGCGACCACGTTCCAGCGATCCATCTGCGCATGGTTGAGCATCTGCGTGCCGTGGTAGAGCCCGTTCAGGTTGCCGAGCCCGACCGTGTTCGCGGTCGCGAACAGCCGGAACGACGGATGCGGGTGGATCACGCGGTTCTGGTCGAGCAGCGTGAACTTGCCGTCGCGTTCGAGAATCCGCTGGATCACGAACATCACGTCCGGCCGCCCTGCATCGTATTCGTCAAAGATCAGCGCGACCGGACGCTGCAGCGCCCACGGCACGATCCCTTCCTGGAATTCGGTCACCTGCACGTCGTCGCGCACGACGATCGCATCCTTGCCGACGAGGTCGAGGCGGCTGATGTGGCCGTCGAGGTTCACGCGCACGCACGGCCAGTTCAGCCGTGCCGCGACCTGCTCGATATGCGTCGACTTGCCGGTGCCGTGCATCCCCTGCACGAGCACGCGGCGATTGCGCGCGAACCCCGCGAGGATCGCGAGCGTGACGTCCGGGTTGAAACGGTACGCGTCGTCGATATCGGGCACGTGATCGTCGCGCGCGCTGAACGCGGGCACCATCAGGTCCGATTCGAACCCGAACCGTTCGCGGACCGACACCATGCAGTCCGGCTTGTTCGCCACCCCATCCATTGCGTTGCGCTCCTGTCGTTGCGTATTGCGCGGACGTCGATCGTCGTGCCCGCGTCAGTCGTATTTACGGAACGATTCGTTCCGTTGCCGAAAATGCGTGCCGGATTCCATCGATCCCGGCCCCGTGCGGCCGGCCTGTCGGGCCGTTCGGTACAATGGCCGCAGTCCAGTTTCCGGAACGCCTGCCATGCTGCCCGCGGATACGCCCACGCTGCGCGCCTTCGCGCTGCTCGAACATCTCGTCCAGGCCGGCGATGCCGTGTCGCTCGCCGATCTCGCGCGTGAAGTCGATATCCCGAAGGCGTCGCTGCACCGGATGCTCGCATCGCTCGAAGCCGGCGGGCTCGTGATCCGCGAGCCGGGCCGCAAGAACGCGTACGCGATCGGCCCGCGCCTCGCACGGCTCGGCACCGGCGTGATGCTGCATGCGGGCGCGCGCCGGCTGCGCCACGCGATCCTCGAACGGCTGGTCGCCGATCTCGGCGAAACCTGCAACCTGACCGCGCTGCACGACACGGAAGTCGTCTATCTCGACCGCGTCGAGGCCGACTGGCCGCTGCGGCTCGACCTGAAACCCGGCTCGCGCGTGCCCGCGCACTGCAGCGCCAGCGGCAAGCTGCTGCTCGCGCTGCTGCCGCGCGACGAACGCGCCGCGCTGGTGCGCGCGCTGACACTGCCACGCTACACCCCGAACACGATCTCGGATCCCGAACTGCTCGAAGCCGAACTCGACCGCACCGCGCACAAGGGCGTCGCGATCGACAACGAGGAATTCGTCGCGGGCATCGTGTGCATCGCGGCACCGATCGTCGGCGACGACGGCGCGTGTATCGCCGCGGTCGCCGTGCATGCGCCCGTGTCGCGCGCCCCGCTGTCGCGACTGCTCGACCACGTGCCGCGCCTGCAGGAAGCGGCTCGCGCGCTCGCGGCAACGTTCTAGTTCCCGCACGGCGTGGACGCGCACACGCAACGTCACGACGCGCGCTGGTAGTAGATGTTCTGCGGATGCCGCGCATCCGCGAAGAAGAACCAGCGTTCCGCGACCAGCCCCGCATACTGGATCACGAACGCCGCGCCGAGCGCGACCGCCGCCGCGACCGATGTCGGCGCGAGCGCGCCCGCGCCGGTCAGCACGAACGGCACCGCGAATGCGCCGATCAGGAAGCCCGCCTTCACCGCGCGCAGCGTGCCGTTGCCCTGCCCGTGAAAGAACTCCCGCGTATTGAACGCGCTGGCCGTGAAGCCGCGCGACTTCTGCTCGACCTTCGCATTGCGGATCCCGGTCGCGCTCTGCACGGTCGACTTCGGCCGCAACCGCGCATTGCGTGCGAGCGACGCGAGCCGTGTGACACAGCCCGCGAGCGTCAGCACGCACGCGGCCACGGCGAGCCGGCCGACCAGCGCCGGCGCGAGCCAAGCGGCGCAGGCCGTCGCCAGCGTGCAGCCCGACGCGCAACCGAGCAGCACGAAGTTCACGAGCGTCAGCGGGCTCGCCCATTCCTGCAGGAAGCGCAGGCACGCGTAGATCATCGCGGTACACACGAACAACGCGACGCTCGCGAGCGCGCCCGCCGCACCGATCAGCAACGTGCCGGGCCAGCCGAACAGGTGTGCCGCGCCATACGCGAATGCGCACGCGAGAAACACCGGCAGTGCGATGCATTCACGCGACAGCCACGACGTGCGCCACATCGCGATCGCGCGCCATGCGCGTTCGGGGTGGCCGAGATGGAAGAACGACGCGAACAGGCCGAGCACGCCGAGCGCGACCGACAGCGCCGCGCCCGTCACGTAGAACGCGGCGGCCACGTCGATGCCGGCCAGCCGCGTGAGCGCCTCGACGATCACGAGCGTCAGCAACAGGCCCTGTGCGGCGCCGCACAGCGTGGTGAGGAAAACGACCGAAAAGGCTGGGCGCATGGGAACTCCGTTTTTTCGTATGAGTGAAGGGCTTCGCGCTCAGCGCTGCGTCGCGAGCGACACGAGATTGATGTCGCCACGCGCCGCACGGCCTTCAAACGACTCGTCTTCATCGACGCCGACCGACCCGCTGCCGCACCCGCCGCTACTCCCGCAACCGCACGACGCTTCGGTCTTCACGCGCGGCAGGTAATGGTTCGACGGCCGCGTGCCCCATTCGGGCATCAGCTGATAACCGCCGCGTTCGCGAATCGCGCGCGACACGTCCGACTCGGGATCGTGCACATCGCCGAACAGCCGCGCCGACGTCGGGCACGCGAGCACGCAGGCCGGTTTCCGGTCGCGTTCGGGCAGCGCCTCGTTGTCGATGCGGTCCGCGCACAGCGTGCACTTCGTCATCTCCTTGCGGCCTTCATCGAGCTCGCGCGCGCCGTACGGGCAGGCCCACGCGCAGTACTTGCAGCCGATGCACTTGTCGTAGTCGACCAGCACGATGCCGTCCGACTTGCGCTTGTAGCTCGCGCCGGTCGGACAGACGGGCACGCACGGCGGATCCTCGCAGTGCAGGCACGATTTCGGGAAGTGGATCGTGTCGGTCATCGGGAACACGCCCGCTTCGTAGGTCTGCACGCGGTTGAAGAACGTGCCGGACGGATCGTCGTCGTACGGGCGCATGTCGGCGAGACTGCCGGCTTCGCCCGACGTGTTCCATTCCTTGCAGCTCGTCACGCAGGCATGGCAGCCGACGCATACGTTCAGGTCGATGACGAGGGCCATCTGGGTCATGGTTGCGCTCCTTCGATCAGCGGTCGTCAGACTGCGGGCCGGCCGACGTCGCGCGCCGCAGCCGCGCGGCGAATGCGCCGGTTCCCGCGAAATACGCCTGCACGCGCTGCAGCACGCGCGGCGTGCCCGGCAGCGCCGGCATCGGCGCGAACTGCGGCAAGGTCGTCGCCGCATCGGCTTCGGCCGGATAGATCCGCACCTGCACGTCGTACCAGCCGGCCTGCCCCGTGATCGGATCGGAATTCGACATGCGCGCGCCGTCGCGCGCCGCATCCGGCAGCTCGTCGGTAATCACGTGGTTCAACAGGAAGCCGCGCTGCGACTCGCCCGCTTGCGGCCCGAGGTTCCACGCGCCGGCCGCCTTGCCGATCGCGTTCCAGGTCCACACGGTGCCGGGCTCGACCGCCTCGCTGTAGCGCGCGCGGCACCGCACCTTGCCCCACGGCGATTCGACGTAGATCCACGCGCCGTCGTCGATCTGTTGCGCGGCGGCCGTCACCGGGTTCACGAACAGGTGGTTCTCGCCGTGGATCTGCCGCAGCCACGCGTTCTGCGAATCCCACGAGTGATACATCGCCATCGGCCGCTGCGTGATCGCCGCGAGCGGATAGCGGCCCGCATCGGTCAGCCCGCTCTCGAGCGAGCGATGCCAGAACGGCAGCGGATCGAAATAGCGCGCGATGCGCTCGCGCAGATGGTCGGGCGGCTGGCGGCCCGACGTGCGGCCCTGCGCGGCGAGCCGGAATTTCTGCATCACGTCCGAGTAGAGCTGGATCACGATCGGCACGCCGAACTTGCGCATCCCGTTGTCGACTGCCCACTGCATGTACGGGCCGTTGCAGTTGCGCATGTACTGCAGCGGCTCCGGCAGCCGGTGGTGATACACGCAGTTGTTCTCCGCGTAGCGCTTCCACTGGTCGGGATTCGGCTCGCCGACGACGGCCTTGTCGCCGTCCTTGCCGCGCCAGCCGATCAGGAAGCCGGTGCCGGAATTCGGCGCGGTCTGGAAGTTGATGACGAAATCCGGATAGTCGCGGTACTTGCGCTGCCCGTCCGCGGTCGTGAAGGCCGGAAACTTCAGCCGGCTCGCGAGCTCGATCAGCACTTCCTGGAACGGTTTGCATTCGCCGGTCGGCGGCACGACCGGCACGCGCACCGAGTCGACCGGCCCGTCGAATTCGGAGATCGGCCGGTCGAGCACCGACATCACGTCGTGTCGTTCGAGGTAGGTCGTGTCGGGCAGGATCAGATCGGCGAACGCCGTCATTTCCGACGCGAACGCATCGCACACGACGAGGAACGGAATCCGGTATTCGCCGTCGTCGCGCTTGTCGACCAGCATCTTGCGCACTTCCGTCGTGTTCATCGACGAATTCCATGCCATGTTGGCCATGAAGATCAGCAGCGTGTCGATAGGATAGGGATCGCCGCGCCACGCGTTGGTGATCACCGAGTGCATCAGCCCGTGCACCGCGAGCGGGTATTCCCACGAGAATGCCTTGTCGAGCCGCGCGGGCGTGCCGTCCGGATGGACGAACAGGTCCTCGGGGCCTGCCGGCCAGCCGAGCGGGCCGGTGGCGAGCGGCGTGTTCGGCTTGATCTGCGCCGGGTCGTTCGGCGGTTTCGCCGACGGCGGCACCGCGCGCGGATACGGCGCCTTGTGCCGGAAGCCGCCTGGCCGGTCGATCGTGCCGAGCAGCGACATCAGCACGGCAAGCGCGCGGATCGTCTGGAAGCCGTTCGAATGCGCGGCGAGCCCGCGCATCGCATGGAACGCGATCGGCACGCCCTTCACCGAGGCGTGCTCCTTGCCCCACGAATCGGTCCAGCGCACCGGCAGCTCGATCGCGTGCTCGCGCGCGACCGTCTCCATCTCGCGCGCCAGGCGGCGGATCGTGTCGGCCGCGATGCCGGTGATCCCGGCCGCCCATTCGGGCGTGCACTCGGCCACCTGTTCGCGCAGCAGCGTGAACGACGGCGCGACGGGCGTGCCGTCGTCGAGCGTATAGCGGCCGTCGAGCGCCGGCTCCGCGCCGTCCGTGTGATGCAGCACCGCGCGGTTCGTCTTCGTGTCCCACCACATCCGGTTCTGCGGATACAGCGCGTTGACCTCCGGCGCGCCGGCGTCGCGCACGAACAGCCCGAACGTGTCGGCACCGTCGCGCTGATCGACCAGCTCGGCCGCATTCGTGAAGCGCGACACGAATTCGAGGTCGAACGCATCGCGCGCGATCAGCTCGTGCATCAGCGCCATGAACAGCGCGCCGTCGGTGCCGGGGCGAATCGGAATCCATTCGTCGGCAATCGCCGCGTAGCCGGTGCGCACCGGATTGATCGCGATGAAGCGCCCGCCCGCGCGCTTGAACTTGCCGAGCGCGATCTTCAGCGGATTCGAGTGGTGATCCTCCGCGGTGCCGATCATGAAGAACAGCTTCGCATGGTCGAGATCGGGGCCGCCGAATTCCCAGAACGAGCCGCCGATCGTGTAGATCATCCCGGCCGCCATGTTCGCCGAGCAGAACCCGCCGTGCGCCGCATAGTTCGGCGTACCGAACTGTTTCGCGAACAGGCCGGTGAGCGCCTGCATCTGGTCGCGGCCCGTGAACAGCGCGAACCGCTTCGGGTCGGTGGCGCGCAGGTGCGCGAGGCGCTTTTCGAGCACGTCGAACGCAACCTCCCACGACACCGGCTCGAACTGCGCGTCACCGCGCTCGGCGCCCGGCTTGCGCATCAGCGGCTGCGTGAGCCGCGCGGGCGAATACTGCTTCATGATTCCCGACGAACCTTTCGCGCAGATGACGCCCTGGTTCAGCGGATGCGCGGGATTGCCGTCGATATAGCGGACTTCGCCGTCGCGCAGGTGCACGCGGATGCCGCAGCGGCACGCGCACATGTAGCACGTCGTCGTCTTGATCTCGGCCTGCTCGTCGCGCTCGCGTGCCCGATGTTCCATCGTCTGTCCTCGTTCGCGGATGAGGGCGCGCCCCGCCGGGGCGCACCCGTGAATCGGTTCATCCATGCTATGCCGGCACGCGGCCGACATAAAGTCGCATCCTCTGATCGGTGCTATCGGTCGGCCCGATAGTTGCCCCGGCCATCCATCGGCTCGGGCGAGAAGCCGCATGCGCGAAGGCCCGGCTTGCGGGCCGGGCCTTCGGCGTCATGCGTGACCGCGCATTACCGCGGCGGATAGGCGAGCAGTTCGCTGTCGTCGAGATGCTCGCGGCGGCTGCGGCGCGTCAGCCCGTAGGCGACGACCAGCACGCCCAGGCTGGCGACGCCGAGCCACAACGGCTTGCGCTGGTCCGGGATGAACGCCATCGCGACGAGGATGCCGACCATGCCGACGATCGCAACCCAGGTGAGGTACGGGTATGCCCACATCTTGACGCGCAGCTTGCTGGCGGCCACCGGGTCGAGACGCTTGCGCAGGCGCAGTTGCGAGAACGCGATCAGCACGTACACGAACAGCGCGACGGTGCCGTACGAGTTGACGAGGAATGCGAACACGGTATCGGGCGACACGTACGACATCACCACCGACACGTAGCCGAACACCGTGCCGAGCAGGATCGCGCGCACCGGCACCCCGCGCTTGTTGACCTTCGCGAGCGCGGCCGGCGCGTCGCCGTGGCGGGTCAGCGCGAACAGCATCCGCGACGCCGCATAGAGGCCCGAGTTGAGCGCGGACAGCACCGCCGTCAGCACGATCGCGTTCATCACGTTGGCGGCAGCCGGCAGGCCCATCACCTCGAGTGCGCTCACATACGGCGTGGCCATCTGATGCGAATTCCACGGTACCAGCGCGACGACGAGCGCCACCGAGCCGACATAGAACACCAGCACACGCGTGATCACCGAATTGGTGGCCTTCGCGACCGCTTTCGCCGGTTCCTTGGCCTCGGCCGCCGCGATCGTGACGATTTCCGCGCCGAAGTAGAAGCCGGTGGCCGCGACCGCCCCGCTCATCACCGGCCCGATGCCGAGCGGCATGAAGCCGCCGTGGCCGAGCAGCGTCGGCAGCACGGACGTGGTGTGCATCGACGCGGGCCACAGGCCGAGCACGTAGAGGCCGCCGAGGAACAGGAACACGACGATCGCGCCGACCTTGATCGACGAGAACCAGAATTCGAACTCGCCGTAGCTGCCAACCGAGATCAGGTTCGTGAGCGTCAGCACGACCAGCAGCGCGAGGCTGATGATCCACGCCGGCGTATCGGGCAGCCAGAACTGGATCAGCTTGGCGCCGGCCACCGCTTCGAGCGCGACGACGATCACCCAGAAATACCAGTACATCCAGCCGGTCAGGAAGCCCGCCATCTTGCCGGGCCCACGCCAGTTGCCGAACGCGAGCCGCGCGTATTCGTAGAACGAACCGACGGCCGGCATCGCACAGGCCATCTCGCCGAGCATCCGCATCACGAGCACGACGAGCCCGCCCGTGATCAGGAACGACAGGATCGCGGCCGGCCCGGTCTGCTGAATCACCACACCGCTGCCGACGAACAGCCCGGCACCGATCACGCCGCCAAGCGCAATCATCGTCATGTGGCGCTGCTTGAGCCCACACTTCAGGTCACTCTGGTTCGAGGGTTGCATGTCTTCTCCATATCCAGTTGTCCGGACGCCGCCCGCGCGCCACCGTCGGGTGAGCGCGGGCGCCGCCGGCGACGGCGCGTGCAGGGGCGCCTGCAGCCCCGGCCGCACGGATTTCTGTTGCTTTTCTTGTGTTGGACGGCCCGGCGCGTTGCATCACGCCGGGCGAGGTGCACGTCGTTCAGGGCTTTTCGTCGTTCCTGAAGTACGACAGGTAGAGCATCCGCTGCCCGATGCGCCGGAATGGCGCGAACGGGTGGCCAGGCAGCGGCGACGTGAAGATCGGCAGCGTCTGGCGTGCGCCCTTCCCCGCGATCTGCTCGGCCAGCCGGCGGCCGGCCTGCTGCGAGTACGACACGCCGTTGCCGCCGTAGCCGAGCGCGTAGTACACCGACTGCCGCGGGTCGGGCTGGCACACGCGCGGCATCATGTCGTGGCTGACGTCGACCCAGCCCCACCATGAATAATCGATCTGCACGCCGCGCAGCGCGGGAAACTTGCGCGCCATCCCTTCCTTCAGCAATTCGAAGTGACGCGGGTTCGGCGCATCGTCACCGGTGATCGCGCTGCGGCTGCCGATCTGCAAGCGACGATCGGGCAGGAACCGGTAGTAGAAGCGCAGCGTACGCGTATCGGTCAGCACCTGCGTCGTGCGGAAATTGCACGCGTCGATCTCCGCGTCGGTGAGCGGGCGCGTGACCATCGAGTTCGACAGGATCGGCATCACCTTGCTGCGCAGCGACGGATGCAGCGTCTGCGCGGTGTACGCGCCGGTCGCGATGCCGACCGCGCGGGCCCGCACGACGCCGCCCGGCGTGCGCAGGTGATGCACGCCGTCGATCGTCTCGAAGCCGAGCACGGGGCTGCTCGTATGCACCTTCGCGCCGGCTTCGCGCGCGAGGCGCAGGTAGCCGAACGCGAGCTTCAGCGCATGGATGCCGATGCCTTCCGGCTCGTGCAGCGCGCCGGCTGCCTCGTGGTCGTTGAGGAATTCGCGGCGAAAGGTTTCCGCGCTCAGCAGTTCCGACGGATAGCCGAACACGTCCTTCCACACCTTCGCCTCGGCCGCGAGCTTCGCCATGATGCGCGGACGATGCGCGATCAGGAAATGGCCGCCCGGCTGCGGATCGCAGTCGATTTCCGACACCAGCGACTTGAAGTGGTCGAAGCCTTCGAGGATCTCGTCGTGCATCTTCAGCGCGACGTCCTTGCCCCAGCGCTCGATCCACTGCGAGCGCGACAGCCGGCCCGACGCGTTCTGCCCCTGCCCGCCGTTGCGGCTGCTGCAGCCCCAGCTCGTGCGGTTGGCTTCGAGCACGACGGCCTTGATGCCGTGGTCCCGAGCAAGGCACAGCGCGGTTGCGAGGCCCGTGTAGCCGGCGCCGATGATCGCGACGTCGACATCGAGATCGCGCGTGACGGGGCCGTCGTCGGGCGGCGGGGTGCCGGCCGTCGCGACCCAGTAGGTCGGCGCGTACTGCTTGCCGCACCCGGGCCCCGGCGACACGAGCGGATCGTAGGTCGGGTCGTAACGCGTATCGTTCGACCGGCCGCCGGCGAAGCCGCTCGCGGTGCGTTCGATGGAAGGGGTCGACATGGTCAGCCCTCCGACGCGGGCTTGCCTGCCGCGCCGCAACGGGCGTACGAGGCGATTCGATGGACTGATGCGGGGCGCGCGCGCGCCGCGCGGGCCAATGCTGCCGACTGCCTGTTGGTCATGCCTGTCTCCTGATCGTTCTCTTCGGGTCGATCGTGTGCAGATGCTTCAATGCAGCGATCTGTCGAGGAAAGTGTAGGCAGGCCGTTTTTTCGGAGGTAGGGCCAGTGGACCGGATTCGCTTGGACCAGCGCGCGGGACGGCGGGCGGCGGGCGGCGGGCGACCGGTGGACGGCAACGGTCGAAAGGGATCAGCGACACGGGCCCGACGCCGCCGGACGATCGGAATGCCGAATGGCGGGCAGCCAGCAGACGGCGTCGGTCAACAAGGATCAACGGTGCGGGTGCAACGCCGCCGGACGGCCATGACGCCGAACGGCGGGCCACCGCGAGCGACCGGCAGACGGCGTCGGTGAGTGGCAGTCAGCGGCGCAGGCATGACCCCGCAAGAAGACCAGGGCGCCGATACGGCCCCACGCCGCGCCGCCCCCTCCCCATCCGCCCCGCCCGCCGTCACATCGCGCGCACCGCGACGCCGTCCATCCCGCCGCGCCTCTCGATCGCCCGCGCGGACACGATCGACAGGAGTGCAGACAACATCACGTAAACCCCGACGAGCCACGGCGCACCGCCGTTCACGCGCAGCAATGCGGTCGCGACGATCGGCGTGAGGCCGCTCGCGAAGATGCCCGACACCTGGTAGACGAACGAGATGCCCGTGTAACGCACGTTCGCGTCGAACAGCTCCGCGAACAGCGCGGCCTCCGGCCCGTACGCCATCGCATAGAAGATCCCGAACGGGATCACCAGCGCGAGCCACACGGCGAGCAGGTTGGTCGACTGCGTCTGCAGCAGCCAGAACGCGGGCAGCACCGACAGCCCGCACAGCGTCGCGCCCCACCGGTACACACGGGCGCGGCCGAGCCGGTCCGACAGGCTGCCGAACACGGGGATGAACACGCACATCACGACTGCCGCGCTCATCACGCCGAGCAGCGCGTCGCCGCGCGAGATCGACAGGTTGCGCGTCATGTAGCCGATCGAGAACACCGCGAACACGTTGAAGAACACGCCGTCGATATAGCGTGCGCCCATCCCGAGCAAGATCGCCTGCCGATAATTCGCAAGCAGTTCGACGACCGGCAACTTCGTATCGCGCCGCTGGCGTTTGAGCGCGACGAACTCGGGCGTATCGGCCACGCGCGTGCGGATGTAGAAGCCGACCGCGACCAGCAACAGCGACGCCGCGAATGCGACGCGCCAGCCCCACGCGAGAAATGCGGCGTCCGGCAACGCACGCGACAGCGCCGCGACCACGCCGGCCGCGAGGCACAGTCCGATCGCGAGGCCGATCTGCGGCAGGCTCGCATACAGCCCGCGCCGGTGCGGCGGTGCGTACTCGTAGGCCATCAGCACCGCGCCGCCCCACTCGCCGCCGAGGCCGATGCCCTGCAGCACGCGCAGCGTCAGCAGCAGCACCGGCGCCCACATGCCGATCTGCGCATAGGTCGGCAGGAATGCGACGCCGGCCGTCGACACGCCCATGATCAGCATCGTCAGGATCAGCGCGGACTTGCGCCCGACGCGGTCGCCGAGATGGCCGAACAGCAGGCCGCCGAGCGGCCGCGTGACGAAGCCGACTGCGAACGTCGCATACGCGAGCATCGTCGACACGAACGCGTCGCCGGACGGAAAGTACTGCTTGTCGAACACGATGCCGGCGACCACGCCGTACAGGAAAAAGTCGTACCACTCGACGGTCGCGCCGATCACGCTGGCCGCGGCCACGCGTCGGACGACCCGGGAATCGATTGCCATGCGAGCTTCTCCAGGTAAGGATGCGCCGCAACCTGCCCCGGCGCCGTGCCGGCGGGGGCATCGATAAACGCGCGGCGGCCGTCCGGGCGCAGGAGCACGGGCCACGCGGGTGATGCGTGGCGAGGCCCTACGCGAGCGCCTCGGCGGCCGATGCGACGCCATGACCGCGATCGGCCGCGCGCGCGTCTTCGAGGATCATGTCGGACGCCTTCTCGGCGACCATCACGATCGGCACGTTGGTATTGCCCGATACGAGGGTCGGCATGATCGAACAGTCGACCACGCGCAACCCGCGCGTGCCGTACACGCGCAGCCGCTCGTCGACAACTGCGAGCGGATCGCTCGCGACGCCCATTTTCGCGGTGCCGGACGGATGGAAGATCGTCTGCCCGTATTCGCGGCAGAACTCGAGCAGTTCATCGTCCGTCTGCGCGTCCGCGCCCGGCCGCACCTCGCGCTTCATCAGCGGCGCCATCGGCTCGGTGGCCGCGACGCGTCGCGCGAAGCGCACGCCGGCCACCGTCGTGCGGCGGTCGCGCTCGGTGTCGAGATAGTTCGGCTGGATCGACGGTGCATCGCGCGCATCGTCGGTGCGGATGCGCACGGTGCCGCGCGATTCCGGGCGCAGCTGGCAGATCGAATACGTGCAGCCGGGAAACGGGTGCACGCTGCCGCCCGCCGAATCGGCCGACAGCGTCGAGAAATGGAACTGGATGTCGGGCGTCGCCGATTCGTCCGGCAGCGCACGACAGAACATGCCGCCCTGGTTGATGCCGATCGCGAGCGGGCCGCCGCGGAACAGCGCCCATTGCAGCCCCATCTTCGCGCGGCCGACCCATGAATGCAGTTCGTCGTTGGTCGTGATCGGCTTCGTCACTTCGTAGATCAGACGAATCTGCAAATGATCCTGCAGGTTCTCGCCGACGCCCGCGCGATCGGCGACGACCGGAATCCCGTGCCGGTTCAGCAGCGCGGCCGGCCCGACGCCCGACACCTGCAGCAGTTGCGGCGACTGCAGCGCACCGGCCGCGAGGATCACCTCGCGCAACGCGCGCACCTCGTGCACCTTGCCGTGCTGCACGTAGCGCACGCCGCACGCCTGCGTGCCGTCGAACAGCACCTTCAGCGCCTGCGCATCGGTTTCGACATGCAGGTTCGGCCGCCCGCGCGCAGGCTTCAGGTAGGCCACCGCCGTCGAGCAGCGCAGCCCGTTGCGCGTGGTGAGCTGGTAATAGCCGACGCCTTCCTGGTCGCCCGTGTTGAAATCGTCGACCGTACGCACGCCGAGCTTGTTCGACGCGGCGACGAACGCATCGACGAGCTCGTGCCGTTGCCGGATCGCGGACGCCCACAGCGGGCCGCCGGTGCCGCGCGTCGGCCCTTCTCCGAGCGTGTTGTGTTCGAGCCTGCGGAAATACGGCAAACAGTCGCGCCAGCTCCAGCCGCGATTGCCGAGCGCGGCCCAGTGGTCGTAGTCCTGCTGCTGCCCGCGCACGTAGATCAGTCCGTTGATCGAACTGCAGCCACCGAGCGTGCGGCCGCGCGGCCAGTACAGGCGGCGGTTGTGCATGTTCGGATCGGGATCGGTGTGGAAGCCCCAGTTGTACACGGGGTGGAACATCGTCTTGCCGTACCCGATCGGCACGTGGATCCACATGTAGTTGTCGGCGGGGCCGGCTTCCAGCAAGCACACCGTATGGCGGCCGCCGTCGGACAGCCGGTTGGCGAGGACGCAACCAGCCGATCCCGCGCCGACCACGACATAGTCGAAGCTGCGTGTCATTCCGTGTCTCCGTTCCGGGGTATTGGAAAAATCCGGTATGTTTCGTCCAAATTTATGGAGCACACGGAACGCATACAAGCCGATTTATTGTCCACGCCGCGAATGTGGTACAAAAACCGTTCAATTCGTTTCATTTCCATCGCACAACCATCCCGGGACGCACGCCGATCCCGACGAAGGAGACACATGCGCGAAACCGCCCCCGCGCCGCCCGACGGCGCGCCCGCCGACGACGCGCGCGTCCTGCGCGCCCTCGCGGTGCTCGAAGCGCTCGCGTCGGCCGGCCAGCCGTACACGCTGTCGCAACTCGCCGCGCGGCTGCACATTCCAAAGGCGACGCTGCTGCGGCTGATCGAATCGCTCGAAACGCGCGGCTACGTGATCCACATGCCCGACTCGCGCGGCCACGACCGCGGCATTGCGCTCGGCCCGCGCGCCGCGCAGTTCGCGCTCGCGGCGCTGTCGAACAACACCTTCACGCGCGGCTGCCGCTCGGTGCTGCGTTCGCTCGTCGACGTGCTCGGTGAGACCTGCAACCTCACCGCGCTCGACGGCGACACGGTGCTGTATGTGGAGCGCGTCGAGACGACCGAGCCGCTGCGGCTCGAGATGCGGCCCGGCATGCGCGTGCCGCTGCATTGCACGGCGAGCGGCAAGCTGTTCCTGTCGCAAATGAATGCGCTGGAGCGCAACGCGATGCTCGCGCGGCTCACGCTGAAGAAGATGACCTACCGGACGCTGACCGATGCGCAGTTGCTCGCTGCCGAACTCGACCGGCTCGCGGCGCGCGGTGTCGGGATCGACAACGAGGAATTCGTGCGCGGGATGGTGGCAGTTGCGGTGCCGGTGAAGGATGCCGCGAGTGGCCGCGTGCTCGCAGCGCTTGCCGTGCATGCGCCGACCGCGCGGGCGACGCTCAGCGACCTGCTGGAGAACGTGCCGAAGATGCGGGAAGCGGCGACGCGGCTCGCGCCGCTGCTGAATGCGGCCGAGGGTGTACCGCCGGGTTGATGAGGCTGCGCGCGGCCATGCAGTCACGCAGTCACGCAGTCACGCAGTCACGCAGTCACGCAGTCACGCAGTCACGCAGTCACGCAGTCACGCAGTCACGCAGTCACGCAGTCACGCAGTCACGCAGTCACGCAGTCACGTGAGGTGATAACGCAGCCAGAAAGTTTCGCGGCATGCGTTGTCGAACGTCATCCTCGTCGGACCGATTGGCTGCGCATCGGGATGGCGAAGCACGTCGTAGTCGATCCAGCATTCGGCACACAGCAGATCGGACGGCGCGCGGTCCTGCTCGACCGAGCGGCGCACGATCGCGCCGTTGTCGAAGCGGTATTCGGTTTCGTCGCGCGTGACCTCGACGTCGTCGTCGGTCCAGCGGTCGTGCGACGTCGCGTGAGACACGATCGACACCGGGCCCGCGAGCCCGTGGATCGCGGCAACGTAGGAAATGAGCTTGTCCATGGCGAGGCGGCGAACGAATGGATGGCCGCCTCGCGCAATACGCATGGAACGAGGCAACCCGAGCGCCGAGTATAGCCGCGCGCCGAAGACCTTGCCGCCGGCGGGGTTTCGTGCGCTACACCGCCCGCACCAGCAACGCGAACGTTGCGAGCCAGCGCTTGCTCGCGCAACCCTACCCGGGGCATCGCGCTCGGCCCGCGCGCGACGCTCGGCGATTGGCGATTGGCGATTGGCGCTCGGCGCTCGGCGCTCGGCGATTGGCGATTGGCGGGAGAACGTACCGACGATGCGGGAAGCGGCGACGCGGTTCGCGCCAGGAAATGGGTGATGCGGACAACACCCCGCTCATGCCTGATCCGTGAGCAGCATGTCTCGGCACATCCGCTTCCCGGTTCGGCAACGAGTCGCTCAGCCCCGCTGCTCACTCGGCATCGCGCAAATACGATCGCAACATTTCAACGAGTTCATCCTGTGAATAGTGAAACTCGTCCCCTGCACCCATTCCTCCAATCGTATCGAGCAAGGTGTCGAGCCGCCGGTCACGGTACCGATACGCCCGGGCATCGAGCGCTTCGGTGTACACATATCGCGCGCACCTGTCCGGGTCATAGGGTTGCGTTTCGATGAACGTCATGATTGCCGTCACCCAGGCCCGTTTTTCGTCACGTTGATCCATCGTCCGCTCCTGCATGCACCCTCCATCGCTCGGCTGCCGCGACAGGCGAAAAACCCGTCTTGTCGCAGCACCCGCCGCGCTACGCCTCCAGCGCGAGCACCGCGAACGTCGCGAGCCAGTGCTCGCCCATGTAGTCGCCGGCCACGTGCGCGAGCGCGCTCGCGAGATGCCGGTCGGCCGCATCGAGCAGCTTCGCGCGTCGCGCATCGCCTTCCGGCAGCGCGCCGGCCAACGCACGCTGGCACCACGCGCGGCTCAAGTTGAGCCCGTCGAGGTGCGCGATCTTGCCGTCACTGCGATCGCTGACCGTCGCCGGCTCGAACAGCGTCGCCGGCTCGCCGCGCGCGAGATCGGGCAGGAAGCGTGCGAACCAGCCGTCGAATTCGGCGGCCGGCAGCACGCGCCGCATCAGCTCCGCCTCCATCAACGCCGGCGACAGGAATTCGTCGCCCGACGGCTCCCACGCCTGGCATGCGACATCGTTCAGGTGCCAGCGCTTCGCGGTATCGACGATCAGCGCCGCGAGCCCGTCGCGCTGCGTGTCGCGCGCGAAATCGAGCGCGAGTGACAGCGCGAACGCGGTGTTGAAGTGCGTGCCGACACGCAGCGGATAGGTCGCTTTCGGCAGGAAGGTTTCGAAGCGCGCCACGAACAGGTCGGTGAGCGGCGCCATCGTCTTCGCCCAGCGCGCGGCCTGCGGCAGCGCGCCCTTCAGCGCGAGCCGCTCGAGTTGCGCGGAGAGCGCGAGCAGCCACGCCCAACCGTATGGCCGCTCGAAGCCGCTGTTGTGCGGCAGCGCGAGATACGCGCGCTCGCCGGCGACGTTCGCGTCGGTGAAGTGCGCATCGACGATCGCGATGATGCGTTCGGCCTCGGGCAAGGCCGGGTAGCGTTCGAGCACGCGCAGCACGAGCCAGTAGCCGTGCACGCACGAGTGCCAGTCGTAGCTGCCGTAGAAGATCGGGTGCAGCGCGCGCGGCCCCTGCACGTCGTGCGGCCCTTCGAGCGAATGCGTGAGCTTGTTCGGATATTCGCGGGTCAGGTGCGCGAGCGCGAGCGACGCGAATGTCGAGGCGAGTTCGGGCGTGAGTCGGTCGGTCATGGGCATCTCGTCCTTCGAGTCAGAAGCGGAATACGAACGCGTACATCAGCAGCGTGTTCACGGCGAGCAGCAGTACGGCCGTCGGCCACTGCGCCTTGATCACGCCGTTCTTGTCCTTCAGTTCGAGCAGCGCCGCCGGCACGATGTTGAAGTTCGCGGCCATCGGCGTCATCAGCGTACCGCAGAAACCGCTCAGCATCCCGATCGCGCCGACGATCGCCGGGTTGCCGTGGAACTGGTGGACGATCAGCGGCAGGCCGATGCCGGCCGTCATCACGGGGAACGCGGCGAAGCCGTTGCCCATGATCATCGTGAACAGCGCCATGCCGACCGTGTAGGCCGCGACCACCGCGAACGGCGAATCGATCGGCACCCACGCCTTCACGAGCCCCGACACCACGCCGCCGACGCCCGCGACCGCGAACAGCGCACCGAGCGCCGCGAGCATCTGCGGCAGGATCGCGGCCCAGCCGACCGCGTCCATCGTGTGGCGTGCCTCCTTCACCGCATGCACCGGCGAATCGCGCAGCATCGCGAGCGCGACGGCGAACGCGACGAGCGTGCCGAGTACGAGCGAGATCAGCGTTACGCTCTTCTGATCAACGAACGGCACCAGCTTCAACGCGAACGTGCCGATCAGCGTGACGACCGGAATCAGCAGCGCGGGCAGGAACAGCGTGTTGCCGAAACGCTGCGCGAGCGTTTCGCGCCGCACGGCCGCGGCCTCCCCGGCTTCATCGGACTTGCCGCGCCCGAGCTTGCCCGAACCGGCAATCACCGCGAGCGCGATCGCGAGGCAGCCCGTCACGAAATGCGGCAGCAGCGCGCCGAACAGGAACGTGACCGCGTAGATCGCCCAGAACGCGAAATTGACGATGCGGCGCGGGTTCGTGCGGTCCGTCAGGTTGAAGCATGCGAACGCGGCGAACATCAGCCCCGCGAGCGTGTACAGCGATTCGAGGCCGATCATCGCGCGCCCTCCTGCGCGAGCAGGCCGAAGCCGCGCGCCAGCCGGCGGTCGAGCAGCGCGAGGCGCGCGCAGTGGATCAGCAGCGCGGCGATCGCGGTCGGGATCGCCCACACCGACAGATGCAGCGGCTCGATGGAGATCCCGTTCTGTTCGAGAAAGCCCTTGATCAGCAGGATCGACTGGATCGCGATGAAGATGTCCTCGCCGAAGAACACGGCGACGTTGTCGGCAGCCGACGCATGCGCGCGGATCTGCTGGCGCACCGACTCGGGCAGCTCGCCGTGCCGGTTGACGGCGGCGGCCTCGGCCATCGGCGCGATCAGCGGCCGCACCATCTGCGCATGGCCGCCGAGCGACGTGAGGCCGAGCGCGGCGGTCGCCTGGCGCAGCACGAAATACAGCATCAGCACGCGGCCCGTGGTGGCCGCCTGCACGCGCGAGATCATCCGCTTCGCCTGCTCCTTGAGCCCGTTGCGCTCGAGCAGCGCGATCACCGGCAGCGTCAGCCAGATGAGCCCCATGTAGCGGTTGTCGGTGAACGCCTTGCCGAACGCGCTGACGATGTCGACCAGATTCAGCCCGCCCGCCAGCCCCGTCGCGAGCCCCGCGATCGTGACCACCAGCAGCGCATTGAAGCGCAGCGCAAAACCGATCACGACGATCGGCACCCCAATCAGCACCAGCATTGCTCCTCCTTGTAGCGAACGCGCGGCGCCGTGACAACGCGCCGCCTGCCCGGTTTCGACCGGGCTCGGACGGCGCAATCTAACACGAGACTTTATCGACAAATAGTCGACAATTTGCTGCTTCGGGTAAACGTTGAAGCGTGCGGATACCGTGCCCGGGCCATGTGTCGCCGGTGTTTCATCCGAGGAAACGGTGGTCGGCCGGCCGGCACGGGCGCGCCGGTCGCGGCTCGCCCGTACGCGTTCCGGGGCAGCGTGCGGCGGCCCGCCGCGCGTGGCGGAGCCCCGGTGCGCCGACTAAACTGGAAAGCATCGGCAACGGACGGGAGAGCCGCCATGATTGACGTATTCCAGACCATCGGCAGCCGCGCGTTCTCCGCTCATCTGGCGAAGGACGGGATGGTGACGCTGATGGAGCAACGCCATGAGGTCGATCGCGTGACGCTCGCGACCGCGTATGCCGCGCTCGTCGAGGAGTCCGAGCAGGAAACCGACCTGCTCGACGCGACGGTCGAAGGGATGATGCGCGCGCTGATCCAGGGCTACGCGCGCAGCCATTGATGGCGCGGCCGCGCACCGGGTGCGCGGCCGGTTTTCGCCCGCGCCCGTTGAAGTTGACGACGGGCTTGCGCGGGCGCTACGCGGCCGGCGTGCCGGCGCCCATGTCGAACCACCGGCCCGCGCGCAATTGCCGGTAGTCGGCCTGCGTGAAGATCCTCAGCAGGTTCGCGACGGCACCGTTGCTGGCACGGTCGAGTTCCGTCATGAACGCTTCGACGTCGTCGCGGCCGGCAAACAGGATCGTGCTGAAATAGCGTTCGCGTTCCGTGTCGGACAGGTTCGTTGCGCTCAGCTGGTACGGATGGTGAAGCGCCGCGTACAGGAAGTAAAAGCGCTCGGCGTCGTCACTCAGCACGCGCACCGCGTCGGGATCGACCGGAAAATCGCGGTAGAACGACGCGTGTCCGCTTTCGATGTTGATCCGGTACAGCAACCCGCCGTCGCGCTCGATCACGATCGGCGCGAGTGGGTCGCGGCTGACGAGTAGGGTGTCGGGCGCGGTCATCGCGAACGCCACGCGATGCGGTTGCCCGCCCCCGTCCGGATGGCGTGCCGTCGTCCGTCTGTGAAAGCCATCTGTAGTGATTCCCCGTCTGCCGGAAAAAGTGCTGCGCGACGCTGCCGGTCGCACGCCAGCCGATGCTAGCGCCGGTCGTAAACCAGGCGCAGCAGAAAATACACGGGATAAGCCACCGCCATGACGATCAGCGTGGCCTCGTGCCCCGACGCCGATTCCGCGCAACGGCGCACGAACCGCTCGGAGCCGAACAGTCCGATTGCAACCAGCAGCACGCCGCCGATCAGAAACGCGGCGAGCAGCCCGATGCCCCACCCCGGCCAGTTGCCCGCCGGCGCGGCAGACAGGACAAACGCGCTGCCGCCCGCGAAGGCAGCACCGAGCGTCACCAGATAGCTGCGGCAATACGTGGCGCTGATGTCACGGTCTCTCTTTCCGTACCCCATGCTGCGTGGCGGCCGTTCTTGTTGTCGAAGGCGCCACGGTAACATGTCCGCTTCGTCGGCCCATGCCCTTTGCCCGCCCGAAACACCGCGCAGCCATGGAGGAAACGCACTGAAACGGCACCATGCGCAAATTTTTCGATTGCCGCCGCCCGCGCCGCATGACAGCATGCGGGCGTCGCCAACCGAAAAGAATGCCGTGCCGTCCGGCCGCCGATGCCGCCCGGCGGCGCCGAACAGGCAGCCCCTTCCATGAACCCGGCCCACCTCCAACATTACGAACCGACCGGAGAATTCCGCTTGTGAACATCGGCATCGTCAACGACCTCCCGCTTGCCGTCGAGGCGATGCGCCGCGCGATCGCGCGCCGGCCCGAGCACCGCGTGCTGTGGGTCGCGACCGACGGCGCGCAAGCCGTCGAGCTGTGCGCCGCGCAGCCGCCCGATGTCGTGCTGATGGACCTGATCATGCCGAAATTCGACGGGATCGAAGCAACGCGGCGGATCATGCGATCCGAACGACCGTTGCGGGCACGGGATGGACAGATCGATTCTAGGCGCGTAGTGTTTGGCGAAATTGCCATATCACCCACGTTTTCAGCCAATCGCCATGCCTGCCGCTCCGCGTTCGATCCTGATCCTCGCGTT